>NZ_JBMDIS010000023.1:0-95675 GCF_057808775.1 Pseudomonas sp. FG86
CCCCCGATGAGGGTGGGTCAGCTAAGTGATGTACCAACTGTCGAATAAGCCATCGGGGGCAAGTCGAATCGTCGCACCGCCCCTCCCACATTTGCTCATTGGTGTCTGTTAGATAGCGGTCCCAAAAGGGAATAATCAGTCCCTGTTTGGGACCTTTTCCAGCGAAGGGCTGACCTGCTCCAGCGCCCGATCCACCAACAACTGCCCCAACTCGGCCATTTGCTGGATCCCGAGCATGATGGCGCGCTGGGAAGTGTCCAGGTCGAAGGCCAGGTTGCAGGTGAGTGCGTTGAGGGAGGACAGGGTTTCGCTGGCGTTGACCAGCAGGGTTTCGGTGTTTTGGTGGGGGTTTACGGTGAAGAGAGGCGGATTAGGGGTAGGTTTGATCATGATGAAACTCCTAAACAGTCAGTAAGGAGCGCCACTGTTCGCTTGCACGCGAATGAGGGTGGCGACCGTGCGCAGGTGTGCAAGACCGGGCCTGTTTAGGACACCCAGCAGGTCCGAAGACCTCCTGCGCGCAGCCGCCATAAAGCAGCGAGCACAAAAAACGCCCGTTGGTTGGCAGGGCGTTTGTACGCCTAAACAGTTTCGTCGGACTTGCACGTCCGTGTCACCGTTTTTTGCGATGACGGGACGAAGACTAGGCGCGCGGGCTGCACGCGACAAGTTCATGCACGGCCCAAAATCTTGCAGGAAAAATCCGAAGCCAGCAGGCCTACAGCCTCATGTCTATGCTCACAGCCCCCAAAGCGTCAAGCGGGTAGCTGCGATACTCATAAACCTCCCCACGAACAATGAGGTGGATGACTCCATCCACCTGGTTCACTTGGACATCAGGCTCCTTGGTTTTTAGAAATGGATGTGTAGACACCAATGTCGTGAGTATTTCGTGATCATTACCCAGATCCTTATGGACGTAGTACCTGTAGGAAAAGCCCACTGTCGCGCCGCCCTGGCTATTCCGCACCCCATAAATAGAGTTGCCGTTACTCAAGGAATGCTTGAGTACTACCTCATCCAACTCTGGTGTACCGGGACTCATCAACCAACCAACGCCCAAGTACCCGAGACACACCACCAGCAGCCCGTTGAGCAAGACCTGGACCGACCACTTAATACCCTTGAGCTCTGGCATATTCGATGCCCTCCTTGATCCAGTGCTGGTCGCTATGGTCATCGCCATAAGGCGCATCCCCCCACCAGTCTCCAAACTCCGTTCGAGATGTCCCCGCCGCCTTTTGCGCAGCACCGGCCGCTCTCAATAACACGCTTTCCGGAATCCCCAACACCGTACCGGTAACGCCATAGTTGAAGTTACCGAACGACTCGTACTCACGACTTTTCTGTTTGTAATCCCAAGGGCCACGTCCTCTGACCTGTGAATAAAACCATGAATAGGTGAACGCCGAACCGGGCTTCAAATGCATCCTGCGGTTGTTGGCCTGGGCGATATTGTCTTGCAGCGAAACGCCTGGGGGCATGGGAGGGACGGCCATTTGCGAATCCTTGCTGATGGGGTTGAGCGTCAAAAGCTAGCACTCAACAATCAGCAAAAGTGCTGAGTCCGTACTTACAGAAATTTCAGACAACCATTCGATCCAAGCCTTACGTATACGGGGCTCAAGACAGGACTGTTTGTAGGATCCAGAAGTTACCGACAGGCAGAACAGAATGCTCCGACAGGCTTTTCAGGTTGTTGCTCGGAACTCGCCTCTTATAGCCTTTTTCGTCCAAATCCCACCACGGGCAAACATGATGAGTCCGAACACTAAGCCCAATATAGCCATGCACAACCCACCTCACCCGGGCGAAATTCTGCTTGAAGATGTAGTCCCGGCCCTCGGTATTACTATCACCGAAATGGCACGACGCCTCGGCTTCGCCCGCGAAACTTTCTCAAGGATCTTGCATGGCCACGCCCCCGTCAGCCCGGACCTTGCCGTCCGGTTGGAGAGAGCCGGCGTAAGTACTGCGCAGCTATGGCTATCGATGCAAAGCGCCTACGACTTGTGGCAGGCCGAGCATCGGGAGCAGCCAATGATTGAGCGGTTTGCGCGGATTGACTAAGGAAAAATCCGACCGGACGCTCAACGCGCCATGACGTTAACCACCACATGCAAAATGAACGCAGGCCCGTAACAAGGTTTCCCCTGCTCATCCTCGATTCTCCAGACTGAAGCCACCGTACAGGTCTCCTTGGGTGCTGCAAACTCCACACTGATATGCACCGGCTGGCCCGGCAGCGTATCGGCAATAGGGAGCTCGCTGTGCAGGCTACGCAAATGAATGTCCATCACTACCTCCAACTGGCCTTGTGGATCTGCGCGGCGGGCAATCACATATTCCCCATCAACACGCACCAGTCGTCGCCCGCGCCAGGGTCGTGTGCCCAGGTTCTGAATCTCCCAGGTTTTCTGAAAAACTTCCCCTGGCAACACGACGGTTTGATCAGGCGTCGTGACATCGGCATTGAACACCGCAACGTCCTCCGGATCATCAATACCTGCAGCCCGATTGGTGGTAGCCATTGAGCACGCATTAGCGGGCGCGCCTGTCAGGTCAGCGAAGTAGCGAAACAGCAGCAAGGGAGAAACCTGCAATGCCTTCGCCAGCTTGATCAGCGTGCGTACCGACGGGTCCCTGGACGCTCCAGCCGCTAGACCGTACAGGTAGGTTCTGGAAATTCCTGCTTCCTTGGCCAGCGCAGTCAGGGGCTTGCCCAACTCGCGGCTGCGCCGTGCAACCAGTGACCTGAGGGTATCTCGCGTTCTTATATTCATACGAAGTTTGCGGTTCCCGTTTTTAGGTGAACGTCATTTCTTTGTCCGCCAAAAAAGACAACCTGTCCGCCGCCACGTGTCTTGAACCATGCACACTCGCCACCTGCTGGCGATGTTGTGAAGGACATGGATGGCACCCTTTTAGCCGGTCATATCCAGTGTCGTAGTTTCTCGCATGCTTGCGAACCTAGTGTTTGTTGCATTCCTTTACATCTACCTTTGGATATAGCCATGAACCACATTAAAGCGTGCTGTGAATCAGTTGCTCAAACAGGCTTTGGCACCCTGAAAATATCAGAAGCAATGCTGCTGGATTACAAAAAAATCGTTGATGGATACTCCGCAATATCACCAGCCACCAAGGCCTCGTTTTCCTTCGCGAAAGACACCGATGGATTTTTCCCCTTTGGCGAAGAGTACTCGAGCATTGAGGCTCAGCCTGATCTGTGTGAGCGCTTTTGCTACTGGCCTGCGCACTCATCAAAACGAAAATCCTTTGAGTTCACGCGAAGTGAGTTTTTTGTTGCCGTTGATGCTTTTGAGAGACAGATCAGCGAGCTTGCACAGGAACTGATGAACGGGGTTTGCGCGGAGTTTGGGGCCACTTCGTTGACCTCTTTGCGTGCGGCGTCCTATCTGCAACTGTGTGTCTATGGAGCTAATTACGGGCCTGATAAGCGCCAGTTTGCTCAGGATCCTCACGAGGATGGTCATTTGTTGTCGTTTATCAAACCTACTCGTGATGGCCTCGTTCTGGTTCGAGGCAGCTCGCTGGAGCCGGTACGACTCTTGGAGAATGAGATTGCAATCTTGGCTGGATCGCTACTGACTGAGCTCTCAGACTACGCGATTCCCGCTGCATACCACGCCGTTCTGGCTCCTAGAAGACCAGTGCCACGCAGCTCTCTTATTTACTTCGTCAACCCTGATGCGGGGCAGGAGCTGACAGGTTTTTTCCGCCACCAGCCGATCGACTTGAAAGCCGCCGCCAATGCCCGCCATACCGGTTTCGGTAATCACCCCCTTCAATTGACCTGATACTCAGGCGGCCGAGCACTTCATGATTCCTGACCTCAACGCCCTTTATCTCGAAGGTCTGCTCTTGGGCATCGGACTGTTCGCCGCTCCTGGGCCAAAGGACACCCTGGTCATTCGCCAGGGTGTCAGTCGAGGTCGTGTCTGGGGGGTGGTGGCGGTATGTGTGCTCGCCGATATCATTCTCATCAGTCTTGGGGTCATGGGGTTGGGTTCATTGCTCGGCAGCCAGCCAGGTCTAGTGGCGCTCCTGCTGCTATCGGGAGCGGCCTATCTGCTGTGGTTCGGTTGGCAGCGGTTATTGGCTTGCGTGCGTAACCAGTCGATGCCAGATACTCAAAGCAACCTCACCTCACAACGGGGATTGCTGCGCACGGCGGTGATACTTGGATTTGCCAACCCATATGCCTGGCTTGATACCGTAGTGCTGATTGGCTCTATTGGCGCGGCAAAGCCCGTCAGCCAACAAGCATCCTTTGCCAGCGGAGCGATGACCGCGTCGCTGGTGTGGTTTGTGGTTTTGGCGTTGGGATGTCAAATGTTGACGGGGCTGTTTCGTTCGGCGAAGGTCTGGCGTTTATTGGACGCGGGTGTGGCGATTTTGATGGTGTATCTGGCGGGAATGCTGATTGCTGATTTTCTGGTGCTGCATCCTCTCTAAGCGGAGCAAACCCGGTCTAACCTTCGGTGTGAACTGAGGGGGTGTTTTGGTGCGGGCGGCAAGCGACAAATTCATGCACAGCCCAAAATCTTGCAGGAAGAATCAGAAGGCTGGTCACACCTTTCAAGCGAAAAGCACTTGCTGTGGCGAGCGGGCTTGCCCCGCGTTGGGCGGCGAAGCAGCCCCAGCAAGATAAATGCGCCGCTTCAGGCAAACCGAGTTGCCAGGTTTTGGGGCTGCTGCGCAGCCCAACGCGGGGCAAGCCCGCTCGCCACAACAAACCCGCTCGCCACAACAAGCCCGATCACCACAACAAGCTCGTTTGCCACAGAAAGTCAGCCTGTCAGAGCAAGCAAGCCTGTCACGGGACCCCTCTCCAAAGGGCGGAGGTGTCATCTAGAGTTTGGCTTTTACCGCTGGCAACGCATCCTGGCCATCTACGGTTTTCACGCCATCGAGCCACTTTTCCAGCACTGCCGGGTTGGTCTTGAGCCACGTCTTCGCCGCATCCGCGTTGCTGACCTTGTTGTTGACTACCTCAGCCATGATGCTGTTCTCCATCTCCTGGGTGAAACTCAGGTTGGTCAGCAGCTTTCCAACATTCGGGCAGGCTTGTGCATACCCTTTACGGGTCAGGGTATACACGCTGCCGGTGTCACCGAAGTATTTCTCGCCGCCTTTGAGGTAGTGCATTTTCAACTGCACGTTCATCGGGTGTGGTGTCCAGCCGAGGAAGGTGACGAAGCGTTGTTTCTTCACGGCCCGTGACACTTCGGCGAGCATTGCCTGTTCGCTGGACTCGATCAGCTTCCACTGGCCCAGCTCGAAGTCATTCTTCTTGATGATTTCCTGCAACGAGATATTGGCCGGCGCACCGGAGCCGATCCCGTAGATCTTCTTGTCGAACTTGTCGGCAAATTTGTTCAGGTCGGCAAAGTCATGCACCCCGGCGTCCCACACATAGTCCGGCACGGCGAGGGTGAACTCGGTACCGTCGAGGTTTTTCGCCAGTTGCACCACCTCGCCATTGGCCACGAACTTGTCATAGAAGCCCTGCTGCGCCGGCATCCAGTTACCCAGGAACACATCCACCTGGCCGTCCTTGAGCCCGCCAAAGGTAATCGGCACTGCCAGGGTGTCGACCTTGACCTTGTAGCCCATGCCGTTCAACAGAAAACCAGTGATGGCATTGGTGGCGGCAATGTCGCTCCAGCCCGGATCGGCCATTTTTACCGTGTCACAGCTGGTGTCCGCATACGCATTGGCGCTACTCAGCACCAACATGCCCACTACCGCAGTCAACTTTTGCATGGCCTTCCCTCTGTCTATTTATTGGTTTGGCAGGGTTGTGGATAACGTGCCTTGCGCTCCAGGTCATCGAGGTCGATATGGTTGCGCATGTATTGCTGACTGGCGTCGACCAGTGGCTGGTGATCCCAGCTCTTCAGCTTGCCTTGGGTCAGCGCCTCGAACACCAGGCGACGACGGCGTTGGCTGGCGAGCACCTGCTGGTGGATCGCCGGGATGTCCCATTTGGCCCGCGCTTCACTCAAAAACGCCTCGAACAGTGGTCGGTGTTCCGGTGACTGGCTGAGGTCTTTCCGCTCGTGCGGGTCGTTTTGCACATCGAACAGTAAGCAGGGGTCGTCTTCGCTGTAGATGAATTTGTACGCGCCACGGCGAATCATCATCAGCGGGCTGATGGTGCCTTCGGCCATGTATTCGCCGAACACTTCGTCATGCCCGCCCTTGCCCTGTAAGTGCGGGACCAGTGAGCGGCCATCCAGCGGCAAGCGCGCGTCCAGTTCGCCACCGGCCAGTTCCACCAGGGTTGGCAGCAGGTCGGCGGTGGAGACAGCCTGGGTCACGCGACCCGCCGCGAACTGCCCCGGTGCACTGACCAGCAGCGGCACGCGCGCGGCCATTTCAAACCAGTGCATTTTGTACCAGAGGCCGCGCTCGCCGAGCATGTCGCCATGGTCGCCGGAGAAGACGATGATCGTATCGTCGGCCAGCCCGGTGTCTTCCAGGGTTTGCAGGAGCTTGCCGACATTGCTGTCGATGTAGCTGCATGCGCCGAAATAAGCACGGCGCGCGTCGCGGATCTTGTCTACCGGCAGCGGCTTGTCCCACAGGTCGTAGACCTTGAGCAGGCGTTGGGAGTGCGGGTCGAGATCGGCCTGGGCGGGCGTCGCAGGCAAAGGGATGTCGCTGTCGTCGTACAGGTCCCAGAACGGCTTGGGAATGGTGTACGGGTCGTGAGGATGGGTCATCGACACGGTCAGGCAGAACGGCTGGTCACCGGCCTCGCGGATATGGTCGAACAGGTACTGCTGGGCCTTGAACACCACCTCTTCATCGAAATCCAGCTGGTTGGTACGCACACACGGGCCGGCTTGCAGCACCGATGACATGTTGTGGTACCAGGTGGGTCGTACGTCGGGTTCGTCCCAGTTCACCGCCCAGCCATAGTCGGCCGGGTAGATGTCGCTGGTCAGGCGCTCTTCGTAGCCGTGCAACTGGTCCGGGCCGCAGAAGTGCATCTTGCCCGACAACGCGGTGCGGTAGCCCAGGCGACGCAGGTAGTGGGCGTAGGTCGGCACATCGGCGGGAAAATCGGCCGCGTTGTCATAGGCGCCAATCTTGCTCGGCAACTGGCCGCTGACCAGGGTAAAGCGCGACGGTGCACATAGCGGGCTGTTGCAATAGGCGGCGTCGAACACCACGCCTTGCGCCGCGAGGCGGCTCAGGTTCGGCAGTTTGATCGGGGAAGATCCGTAGAACGGAAGCAGCGGCGCGGCCATTTGATCGGCCATGATGAAAAGAATGTTCTTGCGCTTCATGGGTCTTCGGCATTCCATAGGCGGTGTTTATGCGAATGAGCATGCAGCCCATGCAAAATGGGGTAAAGCCCATGAAAGGCAATGTCTAGGATAAGCACAGCTTATGTATGAAGCCCTCGGCGATGTATCCCTCGACCTGCTGCGTGCGTTCGAGGCGGCGGCGCGCCATCGCAGCTTTACTGCTGCCGCGGTAGAGCTGGGCACTACCCAGCCCGCCATCAGCCAACAGATCAAGCGTCTCGAAGAACAACTGGCGATCCGCCTGTTTGATCGCATCTACCGTGGCATCGAACTGACCGATGCCGGCGCCCTGCTGTTCGAGCATGTGCAAGGCGGTTTGCAAGCCATCAATCACGGCCTGAGCCTGATCACCCAGCAGGACCAGCATGAAGTGCTGCAAGTGGCCACCGACTTCGCCTTCGCCGCCTACTGGCTGATGCCGCGCCTGCATCGCTTCCACGCGGCCAACCCCCAGGTGGATGTGAGCCTGGTCACCAGTGAGCGCAACCATGCGACCCTGCGTAGCGACATCGACGTGGCAGTGTTATTCGGCGATGGCCGTTTCAAGCAGGGCGACAGCCTGTGGCTGTTCAACGAAGAAGTATTCCCCGTGTGCAGCCCGCAGTGGCTCAGGGACCAGGCCACGCCATTGACGGTGCAGAATTTGCCGGACTATCCCCTGCTGCACCTGCGCCAGGAAAACAACAGCCAATGGTTCGACTGGAGCGGCGTGTTTCGCGAGCTGGGCATTACCCGCGCTCCGACCCCTGGCCAATTGCGCTTTGATAACTACACCCTGCTGATCCAGGCGGCGATTGCTGGCCAGGGAGTAGCCATCGGCTGGCGTCACCTGGTCGATAACCTGCTGGAACAGAAGTGGCTGTGCCGGCCGATCAGCGACACGGTGATCTCGCGCTTCGGCTATTACGTGGTGCAACCCCAGCGCAAACGACGGGGCCAATTGGTGGAACGTTTTGTCGACTGGTTGCTGGCGGAACAGGCGAGCAGCGCACAGTCGTTGACCGGGCTGGCCCTGCCGTCGATTGCGGTCTAGGATTTGCCGCACATTGGACGCGGATTTCGCCATGCAACGTATCAAGGGCTACCACGCCCATGTCTACTTCGACGCCAGCACCCTTGACCAGGCGCGCCAGTTCTGTGAGGACGCCGCCAGGCTGTTCCCGCTGCACATGGGCCGTGTGCATGAGCGGCCGGTCGGCCCGCACCCGGACTGGAGCTGCCAACTGGCGTTCGACCCGGAATACATCGGTGTGGTGCTGCCGTGGCTGGCGCTCAATCGCAATGGCCTGGTGGTGTTCCTGCACCCGGACACCGGCAATGACCTGAAGGACCACACCGACTACGCGATCTGGATGGGCGCGATGCGCGAGCTGGATCTGTCGGGTTTTTAACTTCCCTTCCCCGATAAACCGATTTCTTCCTGCTTGTTACCAGGCGCGGAAGTCTTGGGATTCACATTGCTTCGTCTCACTATATGGGACTGATATTTATATATTGAGATATTCGCCAGCATAGGTTTATATTCGCCCCATCTGCTTTTTTCAGCACCCACTCATTTCAGGTGAAGCGATGCAGGCGCAATTGATCGCGCTCGACTGGGGGACCAGCTCCCTTCGTGCTTATAAACTTGGCCCGGCTGGCGTCGTGCTCGAACAGCGCTCGCTGGCGTTCGGGATCATGCACTTGCCCGTTGAGCCACGGGACATCGCTGGCACACGCTGCAGCAATGGCTTCGAGTTGGCATTCGATGCCGCCTGCGGTGATTGGCTCGATGCTCAACCGACCCTTGCGGTCATTGCCTGTGGCATGGTCGGCAGCGCCCAGGGCTGGAGCGAGGCGGCCTATCGCAATACCCCTGTCGATGTCGCCAGCCTGGGCCAGGCATTGCACCGCGTACGCAGCCTGCGCGGTGTCGATGTGTATATCGTGCCCGGCGTTATCGAACAGGTCGGCTTGCCCAATGTGATGCGCGGCGAAGAAACCCAGGTGCTGGGCGTGCTGCAAAACCTGCGGGCCGGTGGTGAGTTATTGATCGGCCTGCCCGGCAGCCATTCCAAATGGGTCGAGGTCGCCGACGGCTGCATCACCCACTTCGACACCTTCATGACCGGCGAGCTGTTCGCGGTGCTGAGCAAGCACAGCATTCTCGGCCGCACCCAGAAGACCCCCGAGCATTTCCAGGCCGACGCCTTCGACCGAGGTGTGCAGGTTGCGCGCTCGTCGGACGGTCAGCGCGGGGTGCTGTCGACCTTGTTCAGTGCACGCACCCTGGGGCTGACCGCTGAACTCGGCGCAGAGCAGCAACCCGATTACCTCTCCGGCCTGCTGATCGGTCATGAACTCGCTGGCTTGCCGGCTGGCGCCAAACACACGCCGATCATCCTCGTCGGTGCCGCGCCACTCTGTGCCCGCTATCAACGCGCCCTCGCGCTCTGCGACTTCGCCCACGTCAGCCTGGCGCAGGAAGCCACCGAGCGCGGCCTATGGCAACTGGCGCTGGCGGCGGGGCTCATTCAACCTGCCCTGGAGGCCTGACATGCTCAAGCAAGCACTTGCACACAACGGTTTGATCGCCATCCTGCGCGGCCTGCGCCCAGACGAAGCCGAGGCGGTCGGCCAGGTGCTGTACGAGGCCGGGTTCCGGGTAATCGAAGTTCCGCTCAACTCACCCGACCCTTACACCAGCATCCGCACCCTGCGCGACAGCCTGCCCGACGATTGCCTGATCGGCGCCGGCACGGTGTTGACGCCCGAGCAGGTCGAACAGGTCAAGGCCGCCGGTGGCCAGGTGATCGTGATGCCGCACAGCGATGCCAAGGTGCTGCGCGCCGCGAAAGCCGCGGGCCTGTACCTGTCGCCCGGCGTTGCGACCCCGACCGAGGCGTTTGCCGCGCTGGCCGAAGGTGCGGATGTGTTGAAGCTGTTCCCGGCCGAGCAAATGGGGCCGGCGGTGATCAAGGCGTGGCTGGCGGTCTTGCCGGCGGACACGCTGTTGCTGCCGGTAGGTGGCGTGACCCCGGACAACATGCAGGTGTATTTCGACGCAGGCGCCAGGGGCTTTGGCCTCGGCTCGGGGTTGTTCAAGCCGGGCATGTCCGTGGACCAGGTGGCGAGCAGTGCCCAAGCCTATGTCGCGGCCTGGAACGCGCTGAATTGATGCCCTGAACTGATCGCAAGCTTTGCGCCTTGGCGCTGCATCGACAAGAGAGATAAGAAGATGAAAATCACCAAACTGACGACCTTTATCGTTCCACCGCGCTGGTGCTTCCTCAAGATTGAAACCGACCAAGGCGTGACCGGCTGGGGCGAACCCGTGGTCGAAGGCCGCGCCCACACCGTGGCGGCGGCGGTCGAGGAACTGTCCGATTACCTGATCGGCAAGGACCCACGCAATATCGAAGACATCTGGACCGTGCTCTACCGCGGCGGCTTCTATCGCGGCGGCGCCGTGCATATGAGCGCTTTGGCCGGCATCGATCAGGCGCTGTGGGACATCAAGGGCAAAGCCCTGGGGGTGTCGGTCAGCGACCTGCTGGGCGGTCAGGTGCGCGACAAGATCCGCGTGTATTCATGGATCGGCGGCGATCGCCCCGCCGACACCGCCCGCGCCGCCAAAGAAGCCGTGGCCCGTGGCTTCACTGCGGTGAAAATGAACGGCACCGAAGAATTGCAGTTCGTCGACAGCTTTGAAAAGGTCGACCTGGCCCTGGCCAACGTCGCCGCCGTGCGCGATGCCGTCGGCCCTAACGTGGGCATTGGCGTCGACTTCCATGGCCGCGTGCACAAGCCCATGGCCAAGGTGCTGATGAAGGAACTGGACCCGTACAAACTGATGTTTATCGAAGAGCCGGTGCTCAGCGAAAACTATGAAGCGCTAAAAGAACTCGCACCGCTGACCAGCACGCCGATTGCCCTGGGCGAGCGCCTGTTCTCGCGTTGGGACTTCAAGCGTGTGCTCAGCGAAGGCTATGTCGACATCATCCAGCCGGACGCTTCCCATGCCGGCGGTATTACCGAAACCCGCAAGATCGCCAACATGGCCGAAGCCTACGACGTGGCCCTGGCCCTGCACTGCCCGTTGGGCCCGATAGCCCTCGCGGCGTGCCTGCAACTGGACGCGGTTTGCTACAACGCGTTTATCCAAGAGCAGAGCCTGGGCATTCACTACAACGAGAGCAACGACCTGCTCGACTACGTGCGCGATCCGGGCGTGTTCGACTATGACCAGGGCTTCGTGAAGATCCCCAACGGGCCGGGCCTGGGCATCGAGATCAACGAGGAATACGTGATCGAGCGCGCGGCCATCGGCCACCGCTGGCGCAACCCGATCTGGCGTCATGCCGATGGCAGCTTTGCCGAGTGGTAACAGCCTCTGACTGAATCAATGCGATCAAAAAATGTGGGAGGGGGCTTGCCCCCGATTGCAGTCTGCCTGCTATGGATGTGCTAGCTGACACACCGCTATCGGGGGCAAGCCCCCTCCCACATGTTGATCCGATTTCTTCAGTCAGCTCAGTTTCAGTCCTCAATAAACATAAGAAGAGGCAACCCCCATGCACCCTGAATCCTTCACCGGGCAGGCTTCTTTAGTCACGCCTACCAGAAAGCGTTTTTTCATCATGGTGCTGCTGTTTATCACCGTGGTGATCAACTACCTCGACCGCAGCAACCTGTCGATTGCCGCCCCGGCGTTGACCAGCGAGCTGGGCATCGACCCGGTGCATGTCGGGTTGATTTTCTCCGCGTTCGGCTGGACTTACGCCGCCATGCAGATCCCCGGCGGCTGGTTGGTCGACCGCGTGCCGCCGCGCATTCTCTACACGGCGGCCCTGCTGCTGTGGTCGATTGCCACCGTGATGCTGGGCTTCGCCGCCAGCTTTATCGCGCTGTTCGTCCTGCGCATGGCGGTGGGTGCCCTGGAAGCCCCGGCGTATCCCATCAACAGCCGCGTGGTCACTACCTGGTTTCCTGAGCGCGAGCGGGCCACTGCGATTGGCGTCTATACCTCCGGGCAATTTGTCGGGCTGGCGTTCCTCACGCCGGTATTGGCCTGGCTGCAGCACGCATTCGGCTGGCATATGGTGTTTGTCGCCACCGGTGGCGTGGGCATTCTGTGGGCGCTGGTTTGGTACGCGGTGTATCGCGAGCCTAAGGATTTTAAAGGCGCCAACGTGGCCGAGATCGAGCTGATCCGTGAAGGCGGCGGTTTGGTGGATATGCAGGCGAAAGCGGTCAAGGCACCGTTCAGTTGGGTCGACCTGGGGATTGTGCTGAGCAAGCGCAAACTCTGGGGCATCTACCTCGGCCAGTTCTGCCTGAACTCCACGTTGTGGTTCTTCCTGACCTGGTTCCCGACCTACCTGGTGAAATATCGCGGTATGGACTTCATCAAGTCCGGCCTGCTCGCGTCGTTGCCATTCCTGGCGGCGTTCGTGGGTGTGCTGTGTTCCGGGATTTTTTCCGACTGGCTGATTCGCCGGGGGGCGTCGGTAGGGTTTGCACGCAAATTGCCGATCATTGGCGGGCTGCTGATTTCCACGGCGATCATTGGCGCCAACTATGTGGATTCGACGGCGTGGGTGATTGCGTTCCTGGCGGTGGCGTTCTTTGGCAATGGCTTGGCGTCGATTACCTGGTCGCTGGTGTCGACCCTGGCACCTGCGCGCTTGTTGGGGCTGACCGGTGGGGTATTTAACTTCATCGGCAACCTGGCGGCGATTGCCACACCGATCGTAATTGGCTTCCTGGCCAGCGGGGATTCGTTTGCACCGGCGATTACCTACATCGCGGTGCTGGCGTTGCTTGGGGCACTTTCCTACATATTGCTCGTAGGCAAAGTCGAACGCATCGAGCTTTAACGCAACCGTTTAACTGTAGGAGCGAGGGGGACGCCTAGTTCCTACAGTGGGCTGTGGAAAGGCTTAGTTGAGCACACCGTCCAGAATCTCGTAGACGATGCCTGTCCCTACGGCAATCAACACCACATCCGGCCCTGAACGGCGCCATTCATAACCTGGGTAGACCGGCAGGCGTGCCAGGGCGCGGTTGTCCAGGCGTTCGCCGTAGTACCCACGGGGCAGCGGCTGACCGCGTACCAGGCGCACGTTGGGCGGCGGCGGCGCGCCCCGGGAGAACTGGCCGTGGTTGTCATGGATGATCTGGCGCACGGGGCCGAAGTCCCGGGGCGGGCCGCCACGTCGATCGTCCGGTGGGCCCCGATGGTCATCGCCACGCTGCTCGTGCTGGCCTTGCGGGCCGCCACGGTCGTCATCGCGCTGGTCGGGCGGTGCGGCGTGCACCAGGGCGCTGGCGCCAAGCACCAGCACACCAAGACCGGCAATCACGGATTTAGGCATTTTCATCGGGTATTCCTCAGGGCACACATACAAAAAAAGGGATCTCGAACGAGGTTCGAAATCCCTTGGTCTTGCTGTTTAGGCCGTGATTGCGCGCGTTGATTCCTCTGTATCAGGAACTTTACCTCTGGCTACATGGCGTTTACTTACGGGCGTTACGGACACCTTCCGACAGCGCCGCGCACAGGCTCAATACCCCATCGATCGCTTGTTGATCGTTGCTGGCGTTGGCGATGTGATCGATCAGCGCTGAGCCCACCACTACACCATCGGCCAGGCGCGCGATGGCCGCGGCTTGTTCCGGCGTGCGGATACCAAAACCGATGCTGATCGGCAGGTCGGTATGCCGACGCAGGCGGGTCACGGCTTCTTCGACGTGTTCCAGGGTGGCGGCGCCAGCCCCCGTCACACCGGCCACGGACACGTAGTACACAAAGCCGGAGCTGCCGTTGAGAACGGTGGGCAGGCGCACGTCGTCGGTGGTCGGCGTGGTCAGGCGGATAAAGTCGATGCCTGCTGCCTGAGCCGGGTCGCACAGCTCACCGTTATGCTCAGGCGGCATGTCGACCACGATCAGGCCGTCCACACCGGCTTCCTTGGCGTCGGCAATAAACTTCGGCACCCCATATTTGTGGATCGGGTTGAAGTAACCCATCAGCACCAGCGGAGTGTCGTGGTTGTCTTTACGGAACTCACGCACCATCTGCAGGGTTTTCACCAGATTCTGCTTGGCCTCAAGCGCACGGATGTTGGCCAGTTGGATGGCGGGGCCGTCGGCCATCGGGTCGGTGAACGGCATGCCCAGTTCGATGACATCGGCGCCGGCAGCCGGCAAACCCTTGAGAATCGCTAGGGAGGTGTCATAACCCGGGTCGCCAGCGGTGACGAAGGTCACCAAGGCGGCGCGGTTTTGTTCCTTGAGTTGCGCAAAGCGAGTGTGCAGGCGGCTCATTTAGTGTTTCTCCTGCTGGGACTGTTCCATGTGGTGCATCACGGTCTGCATGTCTTTGTCGCCACGGCCGGACAGGTTGACCACCATCAGGTGATCCTTGGGCAGGGTTGGCGCACGCTTGAACACTTCGGCCAGGGCGTGGGCGCTTTCCAGGGCGGGGATGATCCCTTCCAGGCGGCAGCATTTGTGGAAGGCGTCGAGCGCTTCGTGGTCGGTCACCGAGGTGTACTGGACGCGGCCGATGTCGTGCAACCAGGCATGTTCAGGGCCGATGCCGGGGTAGTCGAGGCCGGCGGAAATCGAGTGGGCGTCGATGATCTGGCCGTCGTCGTCCTGCAACAGGAACGTGCGGTTGCCGTGCAGCACGCCCGGTACGCCGCCGTTGAGGCTGGCGGCATGCATGCCGGTTTCGATGCCGTGGCCGGCCGCTTCGACGCCGATGATTTCGACGCTGGTGTCATCCAGGAAGGGGTGGAACAGGCCCATCGCGTTGGAGCCGCCACCGATGCATGCCACCAGGCTGTCGGGCAGGCGGCCTTCCTGGGCTTGCAGCTGGGTGCGGGTTTCCTTGCCGATCACGGCCTGGAAATCACGCACCATCGCCGGGTAGGGGTGCGGGCCGGCCACGGTGCCGATCAGGTAGAAGGTGTCGTCGACGTTGGTGACCCAGTCGCGCAGGGCTTCGTTCATCGCGTCTTTCAGGGTGCCGGTGCCGGCGACCACCGGGATCACCTCAGCGCCCAGCAGTTTCATGCGGAACACGTTGGCCTGCTGGCGCTCGATGTCGGTGGTGCCCATGTAGATCACGCATTGCAGGCCGAAGCGCGCGGCCACGGTGGCGGTGGCCACGCCGTGCATGCCGGCGCCGGTCTCGGCGATGATGCGCTTCTTGCCCATGCGCCGCGCCAGCAGGATCTGGCCAATGCAGTTGTTGATCTTGTGCGCGCCGGTGTGGTTCAGCTCTTCGCGCTTGAGGTAGATCTTGGCGCCGCCGCAGAACTCAGTCAGGCGCTCGGCGAAATACAGCGGGCTTGGACGGCCCACGTAGTCGCGCTGGAAGTAGGCCAATTCCTCATTGAACGCCGGATCAATCTTGGCCGCTTCGTATTCGCGGGCCAGGTCGAGGATCAACGGCATCAGGGTTTCGGCCACGTAGCGGCCGCCGAATGCGCCGAACAGGCCATTGGCGTCGGGGCCGTTGCGCAGATCGGTCTGGGACTGAGTCATGGGACGCTCCTGGAAAGAAGGTGTGTAAGAAACAATGACGGCCACTCTACCCCTGACGCCTGACGCTGAAAACCGATAAGATCGACGCAACCTGTCAGGAAAACTCACAGATGAGCCGAGACCTCCCCCCCCTCAATGCCTTGCGCGCATTCGAAGCCACCGCCCGCCTCAACAGCGTCAGCCAGGCGGCCGAGCAGTTGCATGTGACCCACGGTGCGGTCAGCCGTCAGCTGAAAGTGCTGGAGGAACATTTGGGTGTCAGCCTGTTCGTCAAGGATGGACGCGGCCTCAAACTCACAGATGCCGGTGTTCGCCTGCGGGATGCGAGTGCCGAGGCGTTCGAGCGGTTGCGGGATGTGTGCGCCGAACTCACGCAAAGCAGCGCCGATGCCCCGTTCGTGCTCGGCTGTTCCGGCAGTTTGCTGGCGCGCTGGTTCATTCCTCGCTTGGGCCGTTTGAATGCCGACCTGCCCGACTTGCGCCTGCATTTGTCGGCCGGCGAAGGCGATCTCGACCCGCGGCGGCCCGGGCTGGACGCCCTATTGGTATTTGCCGAGCCACCGTGGCCGGCGGATATGCAGGTGTATGAGCTGGCCAGCGAGCGCATCGGCCCGGTAATGAGCCCGCGTTTCGCCGGTTACGAGCGCTTGCGCCAAGCGCCCGCCTCGGCGCTGTGCGGTGAAGCACTGTTGCACACCACCTCGCGCCCGCAAGCCTGGCCGAGTTGGGCGCAGCAGCACGGCATCGAGCCAGGAGCATTGAAGCTCGGGCAAGGGTTTGAGCATTTGTATTATTTGCTGGAGGCGGCAGTGGCTGGGCTGGGGGTGGCCATTGCGCCGCAACCGCTGGTGGCAGAGGACCTGCGAGCGGGTCGCCTGGTAGCGCCGTGGGGGTTCAGTGAAACCCCGGCGCACCTGGCATTGTGGCTGCCCAAGCGCGCCGCAGACGGGCGCGCTCGGCAGCTGGCGCAGTGGCTCAAGGCTGAGCTGTTGCGCCAACCGGGCTAGCCGGCGTATCAGTCACCGCGCTTGCACAGCAGGTAAGCCGCCAGCAGGCCCAGTGCGCCAACGGCAACGCCGGCGGTGGTCCATGGGTGCTCTTGTGCGTAGTCGCGGGTGGCGACACCGGTTTCGCGGATTTTGACTTTGCTTTCTTCGTAGGCGTCGCTGATCAGGTGGCGCGAGTGCTTAAGGGCATTCTCGGCGTTGCTTTTCAGGGCCTTCAGGGTTTTGCGCGACTCATCGGACGCATCATCCTTGAGGCTCTCAAGGGACTTGAGCAGGCTCGAAATCTCGGCTTCCATGCTTTCCAGCGACGCTTTGCGTAAAGAAGTGTTGGCCATGTGGACTCTCCTGAAGTGATTGAGTGGCGTGTGTAGATACCGACTGCGCCGGTTTCAGAAAGTGCAGTAAATCTGAACTTTCAGGCCGTAATGGTCGCCAGAAGCAGTATGAACATTGACTGCTAGGCTTTATTGACCATTCTCAGGAGAAACCCCATGTCTGATCACCACACCTACAAGAAAGTCGAATTGGTCGGCTCGTCGACCACCAGCATCGAAGATGCGATCAACAACGCCCTGGCCGAAGCCAGCAAGAGCATCAAGCACCTGGAGTGGTTCGAGGTGACGGAAACCCGTGGCCATATCAAGGACGGCAAGGCCGCGCACTTCCAGGTGACGCTGAAGGTGGGGTTCCGAATTGCCAGTAGTTGATCGAGTCGGTTGAACTTGCCGGCTGGCCGATTGCCATAACCTGCGCTACAAACAATGGGGGCCGATGCGACAAGCATCGGCATGCTCTTTTCGATCAGCGCAAGGAAAGTAACGGATGAAGAAGTTCCTGTTGGCGGTAGGTTTGTTGAGCATGGCGGGCACAGCCCTGGCGGCGGGCAAGCCTTGTGAAGAGCTGAAAAGCGAGATTGCAGCAAAGTTGGATGCGAAAGGCGTTCAGCATTATTCGCTGGAAGTGGTGGATAAAGGCGCCTCGTCCGAAAAAGTGGTCGGCACCTGCGAAGGTGGCACCAAGGAAATCGTCTACAAGCGCGGTTAATCCCGTGCTCCGGACATAAAAAACCGACGCAGGTGCGTCGGTTTTTTTTTCGCCTGGGGTTTAGCCCTTCATCAACTGCGCCAGCAGTTCGTAGGAATGAATCCGGTCGGCGTGCTCGTACAGGTCGCAGGTGAAGATCAATTCGTCGGCGCCGGTCTGTTCGATCAACACCTCCAGTTTGGCGCGGATCTTCGCCGGGCTGCCCACCATCGCCAGGCCGAGGAAGCTGCCGACCGCGTCTTTTTCATGGGGCAGCCACAGGCCATCCATGGTTTTCACCGGTGGGCGCTGCACCAGGCTCTGCCCGCGCATCAGCGCCAGGATGCGCTGGTACACCGAAGTGGCCAGGTAATCGGCTTGTTCATCCGTATCCGCGGCCACCAGCGGAATGCCGAGCATCACGTAGGGCTTGTCGAGCACGGCGGAAGGCTTGAAGTGGTTGCGGTACACGCGAATCGCCTCATGCATCAGGCGCGGTGCGAAATGGGAGGCGAAGGCGTAGGGCAAACCGCGCTCCCCCGCCAGTTGCGCGCTGAACAGGCTGGAACCCAGCAGCCAGACCGGCACGTTGGTACCGGTGCCCGGTACGGCGATCACCCGTTGGTCGGGGGTGCGTGGGCCCAGGTAGGCCATCAGTTCGGCCACATCTTCCGGGAAGTCGTCGGCGCTGCCGGAGCGCTCACGGCGCAGGGCGCGGGCGGTCATTTGGTCGGAGCCGGGAGCGCGGCCCAGGCCCAGGTCGATACGCCCGGGGTAGAGGCTTTCCAGGGTGCCGAACTGCTCGGCGATCACCAGCGGCGCGTGGTTGGGCAGCATCACGCCACCGGAGCCGACGCGGATGGTCGAGGTGCCACCGGCCAGGTAGCCCAGCAGTACCGAGGTCGCCGAACTGGCGATACCGTCCATATTGTGGTGTTCCGCCACCCAGAAACGGTGGTAGCCGAATTTTTCCACGTGCTGGGCCAGGTCCAGGGAGTTGCGCAGTGACTGCGCCGGACTGCCGTTGGCCCGTACGGGCACTAGGTCGAGGGTTGAGAACTTCACGTCGGACAGCGATTTCATAAGCCTGCTTCTCCAAATGGGGGGCGCAGGCTTTTTAGACGAACCAAAACCTGCCGCTTCATGTGCATGTTCTATGCAATGAGGGCATATACCCGAGATTCAATAGCGAGGGTGAAATTTCCTACTAAATCGCTAGGTTTCTCCGACAAGATGAACTTTGCAGGGGCGACTATCCTCAGAACCCTTACTGACGCAAAACCACGTTCGAGGAGACAGCTATGAGTATCGTTAAAAAAGCATCCGCGCATTGGGAAGGTGATCTGAAGACTGGCTTGGGTTCCATTTCTACGGAAACCGGCGTACTGCGCGAAGCGCCCTACGGCTTCAAGGCCCGTTTCGAAGGCGGCAAGGGCACCAACCCTGAAGAACTGATTGGTGCGGCCCACGCCGGCTGTTTCTCCATGGCCTTTTCCATGATCCTGGGCGACGCCGGGCTCAAGGCTGACAGCATCGACACCCAGGCCGAAGTGACCCTGGACCAGGTCGAGGGCGGCTTTGCGATCACCGCCGTGCACCTGGTGCTCAAGGCCAAGATCCCCGGCGCCAGCCAGGCGCAGTTCGATGAATTGAGCAAAAAGGCCAAGGAAGGGTGCCCGGTGTCCAAGGTGCTGAATGCGAAAATCAGCCTGGATGCCACGCTGGTCAACTGACACCGTCTTAAAAATGTGAGAGGGGCAAGCCCCCTCCCACATTCAGTTGTGCGTTAAATCAGAACTCGTGTTTCCCCGATGTGGTCCTATAGCCTATGCAGCCTTAGGCGCACACCCGTGCGCATGCATTCAGGGAGCTTCACACATGAAACGTTTTGCCTTGGCGATCATCTGCGCTGTGCTGGCCACATCGGCCGTGGCCGCTCCAAAAGATTGTGAAGAGCTCAGGAAAGAGATCGAAGTGAATATCCAGGCCAAGGCGATTCCGTCCTACACCCTGGAAATCATCACCGCCGAAGAAGCCAAGAATCATGACAGCGCGATGATTGTCGGTAAGTGCGAAAACGGCACCAAGCGCATCATCTATCAGAAAAATAACGACTGATCACAGGCAGTTGACGCTGCGTTCTTCAGCCAGCAATTGGCGAGCGGCGTTATACAGCCGGATATTCGGCGTGAAGGCCAATGAGCGCCCTTCCAGGCGATAACGTTGGCCGGCCTCGAAATGGTCATACTGCAGGGTGATGAAACAGGTACGGTCGCTCGTTTGCCCAAAGCCATTGAGGCTGCCGCCGGTCGGCACCTCGAAATCAAAGCGCACCATCAACTCATGACTGCCCGGCGGCACCTGGAAGAAGCGTCCGTCCGGAAGGTTCTTGCCGTCCAGTCGCTGGGCCATCACCAGTTTTGCGCCCGGTGTCGGCGTGGCGAAATCGACCCAGGCCTGTTTGGGGTCGACCGGCGGGATGGGCGTCGAGGCACAGGCGCTGAGAAACAGGGCGGCGACGGTAAGCAATAGCGGACGCATGGCAGGCACTCAACGAAAGAAAAGGTATGAGCCTGCTGTCGATGGCAACAGACTCCCCATGAGTATAAACATGCCCAGGCATGGAAAAATTCCGTGCTGGCGCGATAGGCTGGCGAGCAAATTACCCAGGAGCAGTCGGGGCATGGTCAGGCGTTTTCTTCCGGGGTTGTTGGTGGGGCTGCTCAGCGGTTGCTCCAGTGTCAGTTATTACAGCCAGTTGGCGACTGGCCAGTGGCAGTTATTGCAGGCCCGGGAGCCGGTGGCGCAGGTCATTGCTGATCCCTCTCGCCCGCAATCATTGCGCGACCGCCTTGCACAAGCGCAGAAGGCCCGCACCTTCGCCAGCCAGCATCTGCACCTGCCCGACAATCAGAGTTACCGCCTGTACGCCGATATTGGCCGGCCCTATGTCGTGTGGAATGTCTTCGCCACCGAGGAATTTTCCCTCTCCCCCCAGAACCATTGCTTCCCCATTGCAGGCTGCGTGGCCTATCGCGGCTATTACAGCCAGGGCGCGGCACGGGGCGAGGCGGCGTTGCTCAAGCAACAGGGCATGGATGTATCGATCGGAGGGGTCGAGGCCTATTCCACCTTGGGCTGGTTCAATGACCCGATCATGAGTTCAATGATGAATTGGGGGGACGAGCGCCTGGCCACGTTGATCTTTCATGAGCTCGCGCACCAGCGCTTCTATGTGAAGGACGACACCGAATTCAATGAGTCCTTTGCCAACTTCGTCGAGCAGGAAGGCACGCGACAATGGCGCGCCGCCCGTGGCCTGGCGCCTTTGAGCGATGCAGCGCTGCAACAGCGCGATCAGTTTATCCGCCTGATTCTTGATACCCGCAAACGCCTGGAGGCCTTGTACGCACAGCCGTTGTCGGCTGCGTTGATGAGGCGGGCCAAAGCGGCGGAATTTGAGCGCTTGCGCAGTGACTACCAGCGCATGCGCGACAGCCAGTGGGGCGGCGACAAGCGTTATGACGCCTGGATCAACCAACCCATGAACAACGCGCGGTTGTTGCCGTTCGGGCTGTATGACCAATGGGTGCCGGCGTTTGCCGCGTTGTTTCGGCAGGAAGGCGGGGATTGGCTGAAGTTCTATGCGGCGGTGGAGAAGCTGGGCGAGTTGCCGGTGGGGCAGCGCAAGGCTGCGTTGAGGCAGTTGGAAGGGGGTTGATCTGTAAGGCCTCATCGGGGCATAGGTATCTACACAACTTAGGCTCAACGCTGCCCCCCCGGCAGACAGGGCTGTTGTGGCGAGCGGGCTTGCCCCGCGTTGGGCTGCGAAGCAGCCCCACTAAGATCACCGCGCTGTTTCAGATAGACCGCGGACTGAGGTTTTAGGGCTGCTGCGCAGCCCAACGCGGGGCAAGCCCGCTCGCCACAGGGAGAGTTCTCAAGGTCTGAAAGTTGCGTAGATACCCATGCTCATCGGGGGCAAGCCCCCTCCCACATTTGATCGGCGTACTTGCCTCCGATGGCGGTCTCAGGGCCGCTGCAAAAACGCCTGATGCATCTGCGCCAACGTCTCAAAATGCCAGGTCGGCGCCTCAGCATTCAACTCTTCGAAACTACCAAACCCATAACCGACGGCCGCCGAATCCAGCCCATTGCTGCGTGCGCCGATCAGATCATGCTTGCGATCACCGATCATCAGGGTGGTCGCCGGGTCCAGGCCTTCTTCGCTGATCAAATGCGCAATCAACTCGACCTTGTTGGTGCGTGTCCCGTCCAGTTCGCTGCCGTAGATCACTTTGAAGTGCCTGGCAAAATCGAAATGCCGCGCAATTTCGCGAGCAAACACCCACGGTTTGGACGTGGCCACGTACAGTTGGCGTCCCTGGCCGTTCAATTCTTCCAGCAACGGCATAACCCCGTCGAACACCCGGTTTTCATACAGCCCGGTGACCTTGAAGCGCTCACGGTAGAAATTCACCGCCTCCCACGCCTTCGCCTCGTCGAAACCGTAGAACTGCATGAACGCTTGCAGCAACGGCGGGCCGATAAAGTGTTCCAGTTTGGTCAAGTCAGGCTCATCGATCCCCAGTCTGCCGAGGGCGTACTGGATCGAACGGGTGATGCCTTCGCGTGGGTCGGTCAGGGTGCCGTCGAGGTCGAATAAAACGGTCGGATAGTGCAGGTTCACTGGTCGAACCCCTCTGCCAGGTGCAGGTCTTTGAGCTTTACGTAGTTCGCGGCGCTGTAGGTAAAAAAGGCGCGCTCCTTGTCCGTCAGCGGGCGAATTTGCTTGACCGGGCTGCCGACATACAAAAAACCGCTGTCCAGTTTTTTGCCCGGTGGCACCAGGCTGCCAGCGCCGATGATCACATCGTCGTCCACAACGGCGCCGTCCATCACGATGCTGCCCATGCCGATCAGGATACGGCTGCCCACGGTGCAGCCATGCAGCATGACTTTGTGGGCGATGGTCACGTCGTCGCCGATCAGCAGGGGGAAACCCTCCGGGTTGAACGGCCCCGCGTGCGTGATGTGCAGTACGCAACCATCCTGCACGCTGGTGCGCGCACCGATGCGGATGCGGTGCATGTCGCCACGGATCACGGTCAGCGGCCAAACGGAGCTGTCGGTGCCGATTTCGACATCGCCGATCACCACTGCCGAAACGTCGACAAAAGCCCCGGCGCCCAGGGTTGGCGTGTGGTTCTGATAGGTGCGAAGGGTCACGATAGCCTCTCTCTCTTCTGCTGATAGCTGCGGTGGGCGTTGATTGTAATTAAGATGGCCCCATCTTTGTCTTACCCGTTTCTTCAGCCAAGGTGCCAACCGTGAGCGCGAACAACCCTCTTTTGCAGTCCTACGACCTGCCGCCGTTCTCGGCGATCCGTGCCGAGCACGTGCAGCCGGCCATTGAACAGATCCTCGCGGACAACCGTGTTGCCATCGAAGGCATCCTGCAAAGCCAGGGGAAAAATCCGACATGGGCCGGCCTGGTCCTGGCCATGGACGAACTCAACGACCGCCTGGGCGCCGCCTGGAGCCCGGTCAGCCACTTGAATGCCGTATGCAACAGCGCCGAACTGCGTGAAGCCTACGAGGCATGCCTGCCGGCATTGAGTGCCTATTCGACCGAGATGGGCCAGAACCGTGAACTGTTCCAGGCTTATGAAGCGCTGGCCAACAGCCCGGAAGCCGCCGGTTTCGACGTGGCGCAAAAAACTATCCTGGAGCACTCCCTGCGCGATTTCCGCCTCTCGGGTATCGATTTGCCGCCCGAGCAGCAAAAACGTTACGCCGAAGTGCAGAGCAAACTTTCCGAACTGGGCAGCAAATTTTCCAACCAACTGCTGGATGCCACCCAGGCCTGGACCAAACACATCACCGATGAAGCCACGCTCGCCGGCCTGACCGACTCGGCCAAGGCGCAGATGGCCGCCGCTGCCCAGGCCAAAGGCCTCGACGGCTGGTTGATCACCCTGGAGTTCCCCAGCTATTACGCGGTGATGACCTACGCCCAGGACCGCGCCCTGCGTGAAGAAGTCTACGCCGCCTATTGCACCCGGGCGTCGGACCAAGGCCCGAATGCCGGTCAGAACGATAACGGCCCGGTGATGGAACAGATCCTCGACCTGCGCCAGGAACTGGCCAAGCTGCTGGGTTTCGCTTCGTTCTCCGAACTGAGCCTGGCCACCAAGATGGCCGAGTCCAGCGACCAGGTGTTGAGTTTCCTGCGTGACCTGGCCAAGCGCAGCAAACCGTTTGCCGCCCAGGACCTGCAACAGCTCAAGGCCTACGCCGCCGAACAAGGCTGCGCTGACTTGCAAAGCTGGGACAGCGGGTTCTACGGCGAAAAACTGCGTGAGCAACGCTACAGCGTGTCCCAGGAAGCCCTGCGCGCCTACTTCCCGATCGACAAAGTGCTCAGCGGCCTGTTCGCCATCGTGCAGCGCCTGTACGGCATTGAAATCGCCGAACAGAAAGGCTTCGACACCTGGCACCCGGACGTGCGCCTGTTCGAAATCAAGGAGAACGGCCAGCATGTCGGTCGCTTCTTCTTCGACCTGTACGCCCGCGCCAACAAGCGTGGCGGTGCCTGGATGGACGGCGCGCGTGACCGCCGTCGTACCATCGACGGTGTGCTGCAGAGCCCGGTGGCCAACCTGGTGTGCAACTTCACCCCGGCCGACAGCGGCAAGCCGGCCCTGCTGACCCACGATGAAGTGACCACCCTGTTCCACGAATTCGGCCACGGCCTGCATCACCTGCTGACCCGCGTTGAGCACGCCGGCGTTTCCGGCATCAACGGCGTGGCCTGGGATGCGGTGGAGTTGCCGAGCCAGTTCATGGAAAACTGGTGCTGGGAGCCGGAAGGCTTGGCGTTGATCTCCGGCCACTATGAAACCGGTGAGCCGCTGCCCCAGGACCTGCTGGAAAAAATGCTGGCGGCAAAGAACTTCCAGTCCGGCCTGATGATGGTGCGACAGTTGGAGTTCTCGTTGTTCGACTTCGAATTGCATGCGACACATGGCGACGGACGCAGTGTGGCGCAGGTGCTCGAAGGGGTGCGCGACGAGGTCTCGGTGATGCGTCCACCCGCCTACAACCGTTTCCCCAACAGCTTTGCGCACATTTTTGCTGGCGGTTATGCCGCGGGTTACTACAGCTACAAGTGGGCTGAGGTGCTGTCGGCCGACGCCTTCTCCAAGTTCGAAGAAGAAGGCGTGCTCAATGCCGAGACCGGCCGCGCATTCCGCGAAGCCATCCTGGCGCGTGGCGGCTCCCAGGAACCGATGGTGCTGTTCGTCGACTTCCGCGGACGCGCGCCGTCGATTGACGCACTCTTGCGCCACAGCGGCCTGAGTGAGGGCGCGGCAGCATGAGTGACGGGCCTGTGATCACCAAAAAACAATTTATCGCCGGGGCGGTTTGCCCGGCGTGCAGCGAGCCGGACAAGCTCAAGATGTGGACCGAGGACAGCGTCCCGCACCGCGAATGCGTGGCTTGCGGGTATACCGATACGCTGAATGATCAAGGTTTGTCGGTGCCCAAGGAGTTGGGCACGCGGGTCAATACGTCGGCGTTGAAAGCGCCGGATCCGAAGGTGCAGGCGGTACAGTTTTTTCCTAATCCGAAGCTGAAGAAAGACTGACGCACCCACGCAAGCCCCTGTAGGAACGAGCTTGCTCGCGAAAAAACGCGAGGACGCCGCGGGCATTCAGGATACCCGCGGCGTCGTTGAGGCTCTTCGCGAGCTTGCGCCTACAGTTTTTCCTCTGGCTTGCCGGAGGTCGTAATCCAATCCTTCATCGAACACAGGGCAAAGGCACTGGTGCTGCAATCGCCCTTCGCCAAGGCTGTGCGCAACTTGTCGATATCGGCTTTCATCATGTAGCGAATGCCATCCTTGAAGCCGTTGCTGGTACCGAACCCGCCCAGGGTCATTTCGTTCAACGCCTCTTCCTTACTCCATCCCTGAACCACGACGCGATACATCGCCGCCATCAGGCCGGTGCGGTCCGAGCCGTGCTTGCAGTGCATGAGCACCGGGCCATTGGCCTGGGCCTCCTGGATCGCGCGGAGCGCTGCCAGCACGTCGGTGTCATCGACATGGTTGGTGCGATAAGCCAACTGCACCTGCCGGATGCCAGGGGCCTTGAGCCAGCTGGCGTCGGATTCCGGCAGGAAGTTGATCACGGTGCCGATCTTGAGTTTTTCGAGCAGGGGCGCCGCGTTGCTGTCCGGCAGCGCGCTGCGGTAGAGCGTGGGTGTCATCTGGTGCAGGTTGTACTGGTCGCCCACGGGTTGCGCCCACTCCGGCGAACGGATGGACGAGTTTTCATCGGCGTGGGCGTGAGCCGTGGCGAACAAGGCCATGAATGCAAGACCAAGGGCTGGCAGTAATTGTGGCTTGAACATGGGCGACGTGACCGAATGGGGGAAGTAGGTTGATGGCGCCCAGAGTCGATGAACAGGGGTCAACAGGGCGTGAGGCGGCTGTCAAAGAATCGTGAAGCAATGTTCTTTTCTTGATGAACCGATTCTCCTGATCCTTAGCCTGCTATCATTTGTAACTATTGATTGCCGCTGCGTTCTATCTCCTTGGATCGGTTGGATCCAACTTGCTGCCGCTAACTTCAAGCTGCTCCCTAGAAGCGGCTGATAAACCCGTGACCCCATGATGAGGTGCCCCATGTCTGATCAAGATCAAGACAACCCCCGGCGTGACTTCCTGCGCAAATCCTTGACCTTGATCCCGGTGGTCACGGTTGCCAGCACCGGCCTTGGCGGTTCGATGCTGATGGCTACGCCCGAGCCTGCCCAGGCCGCGCCGGCCCAGCCTGCGGCCAGCGGCAAGGCCTATGAGCCGAGCTATTTCACCGCTGAAGAGTGGGCGTTTATCAACGCTGCTGTCGCGCGCCTGATTCCCGCCGATGCACAAGGCCCGGGCGCCCTGGAAGCGGGCGCGCCGGAATACATCGACCGTCAGATGAACACGCCTTACGCCAGCGGCGCACTGTGGTTCATGCAAGGGCCGTTCAACGCCGACGCCGCGCCGGAGATGGGCTGGCAAAGCAAATTGGTGCCCAAAGAGATCTACCGGCTGGGTATTGCCGCCACGGATGCCTGGTCGAAAGCGTTCAACGGGAAGGTTTTTGCCGCGCAAGACAGCGCTACCCAGGACGATATGCTCCACCGTCTGGAAGCCGGCGGCAGCGAAGTGACCGCGCATTTCGACGCGGTACCGCCGAAGATGTTTTTCAACCTGCTGCTGCAAAACACCAAGGAAGGGTTCTTCTGCGACCCGATCCACGGCGGCAACAAGGGCATGGTCGGCTGGACCATGATCGGCTTCCCCGGCGCGCGCGCCGACTTCATGGATTGGGTGGAACGCAACGAGCAATACCCCTTCCCGGCTGTTTCCATTCGCGGCGAGAGGGCATAAACGTGGCGACCATCATGAAGAAAGTGGATGCGGTGATCGTCGGCTTCGGCTGGACCGGCGCGATCATGGCCAAGGAGCTGACGGAAGCTGGCCTGAATGTGGTCGCGCTGGAGCGCGGCCCGATGCAGGACACCTATCCGGATGGCAACTATCCCCAGGTCATCGATGAACTGACCTACAGCGTGCGAAAGAAACTCTTCCAGGACATTTCCAAGGAGACGGTGACGATTCGCCATAGCGTGAACGACATCGCCCTGCCCAACCGCCAATTGGGGGCATTCCTGCCGGGCAATGGCGTGGGCGGTGCCGGCCTGCATTGGTCAGGCGTGCATTTTCGCGTCGACCCTATCGAGTTGCGCATGCGCAGCCATTACGAAGAGCGCTATGGGAAGAACTTCATTCCCAAGGACATGACCATCCAGGACTTCGGCGTCAGCTACGAAGAGCTGGAACCGTTCTTCGACTATGCGGAAAAAGTCTTCGGCACCTCTGGCCAGGCCTGGACCGTCAAAGGCCAGTTGGTCGGCGAAGGCCGTGGCGGCAACCCCTACGCGCCCGACCGCTCCAACCCGTTCCCGCTGGAAGCGCAAAAAAATACCGTGTCGGCCCAACTGTTCCAGAAGGCCGCCACCAGCGTAGGTTATAAACCCTACAACCTGCCGTCAGCCAACACCTCGGGGCCCTACACCAACCCCTATGGCGCACAGATGGGCCCGTGCAACTTCTGCGGTTTTTGCAGTGGCTACGTGTGCTACATGTATTCCAAGGCGTCACCGAACGTGAACATCCTGCCGGCACTGCGCCAGGTGCCTAACTTCGAACTGCGGCCCAACTCCCATGTGCTCAAGGTCAACCTCGACAGCACCAAGAGCAAGGCCACCGGCGTGACCTATATCGACGCCCAGGGCCGGGAATGCGAGCAACCGGCGGACCTGGTGATCCTCGGCGCGTTCCAGTTCCACAACGTGCGCCTGATGCTGTTGTCCGGTATCGGCAAGCCCTACGACCCGGTGACCAACGAAGGCGTGGTGGGTCGCAACTTCGCCTATCAGAACATGGCTACCATCAAGGCGTTCTTCGACAAGGACACCCACACCAACAACTTCATCGGGGCTGGTGGCAATGGCGTGGCCATCGACGACTTCAATGCGGACAACTTCGACCACGGGCCTCATGGCTTTGTCGGGGGCTCGCCGATGTGGGTCAACCAGGCCGGCAGCCGGCCGATCGCCGGCACCTCCAACCCTCCGGGCACTCCGGCCTGGGGCAGCGCCTGGAAACGCGCTACGGCTGATTACTACACCCACCAGGTGTCGATGGACGCCCACGGCGCCCATCAATCCTACCGGGGTAACTACCTGGATCTGGACCCGGTGTACCGCGATGCCTACGGCCTGCCGCTGCTGCGCATGACGTTCGACTGGCAGGAAAACGACATCAAGATGAACCGCTTCATGGTCGAGAAAATGGGCAAGATTGCCGAAGCGATGAACCCCAAGGCCATTGCCGTGTTGGGCAAGAAGGTCGGGGAGCATTTCAATACCGCGTCGTACCAGACCACCCACCTTAACGGTGGCGCGATCATGGGCACCGACCCGAAAACCAGCGCTTTGAACCGCTACCTGCAGTGCTGGGATGTCCACAACGTATTTGTCCCGGGTGCGTCCGCTTTCCCACAAGGCCTGGGTTACAACCCCACAGGCCTGGTGGCAGCGCTGACCTATTGGTCGGCCCGGGCGATCCGCGAGCAGTACCTGAAAAACCCCGGCCCGCTGGTTCAGGCATAAGGAGCGATGACCATGAAAGCACTTGTTATCGCCTCCCTGGCGTTGCTCAGCAGCTGTTCGGTAAGCGCAGCCGAAACCGACCTGATCCAGCAGGGCGAATACCTGGCCCGCGCCGGAGACTGCGTGGCCTGCCACACGGCCAAGGGTGGTAAACCGTTCGCGGGTGGCCTGCCGATGGAGACCCCCATTGGTGTGATCTATTCCACCAACATCACCCCGGACCAGACCGGCCTGGGTGGCTACAGCTTCGAGGACTTCGACAAGGCCGTGCGCCATGGCGTCGCCAAGAGTGGTAGTACGCTTTACCCGGCGATGCCCTACCCGTCTTACGCCCGTGTCAGCGAGAGCGATATGCGGGCGTTGTATGCGTACTTCATGAAAGGCGTGGAGCCCGTCGCGCAGGAGAACAAAGACAGCGATATTCCTTGGCCGCTGAGCATGCGCTGGCCGCTGGCGGCGTGGCGTTGGATGTTCGCGCCTGAGGTGGCGCACGACCAGGCGACGGGTGCTGACCCGGTGATCAGCCGGGGTGCCTATCTGGTGGAAGGGCTTGGCCACTGCGGCGCGTGCCATACGCCGCGTGCCCTGACCATGCAGGAAAAAGCCCTGAGTGCCACTGACGGCAACGCGTTCCTGTCCGGCAGTGCGCCGCTGGAAGGCTGGATCGCCAAGAGCCTGCGCGGCGACCACAAGGACGGCCTCGGCAGCTGGAGCGAGGCGCAACTGGTGCAATTCCTCAAGACTGGCCGCAGTGATCGCAGTGCCGTGTTTGGTGGCATGAGCGATGTGGTCGTCCACAGCATGCAGTACATGTCGCAAGACGACCTGACTGCTATCGCCCGCTATCTCAAGAGCCTGCCCGCGGTCGATCCCAACGACGCACCGCACCAGTACGACAAGCAGGTGGCTGAAGCGCTATGGAAAGGTGATGACAGCAAGCCGGGCGCGTCGGTGTACATAGACAACTGTGCGGCCTGCCACCGTACCGACGGCCATGGTTATACGCGGGTGTTCCCGGCGCTGGCGGGTAACCCGGTGTTGCAGACGGCGGATGCCACGTCGCTGATCAACATTGTGTTGAACGGTGGGACCTTGCCGGCAACGCACACAGCGCCGTCCACCTTCACCATGCCGGCGTTCGCCTGGAGGCTGTCGGACCAGGAAGTGGCGGATGTGGTCAGTTTCGTGCGGGGTAGCTGGGGTAATAAAGGTGTTGCAACAAGTGCTGCGCAAGTTGCGGAGTTGCGTAAAAAACAGGGCGATAAGAACTAAATAGTTTCGGGTGTCGCGCGCCCAACTTATATGGGGTGATTTATATAAGTTGGGCGTTTTCTATTTCTTGGAACGCTTCGTTTAATTTGACTTTCGCTGGCAGGTCTTCGCGAAGGCATTGGCCATAGTCAGGAAAATTGCCTTGTCTTCGTTATCGAAGTCGCCGTCATTGTCCAGGTCCGTTGGGCTGGAGGTCGTGTCGTAATGCCCATCTTTCTTGGATGAAGAGGCATACATAGCGTACGAAAGATCCCCATTGGTAAAACGCTCGAGTAAAATTTCCGGGCTGTTATCTTTCTCAAAGTCTTCACAAGTCAAACGTATTTCGTCCTGAGACATACTTATATCCTTTTGGTATTTATTAAGTTGGGACAGGATCATAAGTGCATGCTGAAAGCTTAATCCATGAACTAAGTGTGGCGATTTGTTACTTGAAAACTCACATGTAATACCTTGCACTTAAAGATGTAAGTAAATTGCCTGGCGACTTCCTGCTCAACGGTGCTGGCGCGAAACACCGGGTTGAAATACTGTATGTAGATACAGTATTGAGGTATGACCATGAATTCCCCCCTACCGCCCCGTGGCCGGGGCACGGCCACCAACCTGCACAACCGCTTTGCGCCCACCGTCAGCGTGGCCGAGGACGACGGTTGGTACCAGGAAGTGCCGCCGACCCAGGGCACCGAAGTGCGCATCGAGACGGCCAAGACCATCATCACCCGCAACAACTCGCCAGACCTGCCGTTCGATCGCTCGATCAACCCGTATCGTGGCTGCGAGCATGGCTGCATCTACTGCTATGCGCGACCCAGCCATGCCTATTGGGACCTGTCGCCAGGGCTGGATTTCGAGACCAAGCTGATTGCCAAGAGCAACGCGGCCGAGGTGCTGGAGCAGCAACTGTCCAAACCGGGTTACGTATGCGCGCCGATCAACCTGGGCTCCAATACCGATCCATACCAACCCATCGAGCGCGAATACAAGATCACCCGGCAAACCCTTGAAGTGCTGCTGCGTTATCGGCATCCGGTGACCATCATCACCAAGGGCTCGCTGATCCTGCGCGATCTTGACCTGCTGACCGAACTGGCCCGGCAGCGGCTGGTGGCGGTGATGATCAGCCTCACCAGCCTGGATGACGAGCTCAAGCGCATCCTGGAGCCGCGCACGGCAGCGCCCAAGGCGCGGTTGCGGGCGATCCGGGTGATGCGCGAGGCCGGTATCCCGGTGGGGGTGTTGTGCTCGCCGATGATCCCGATGATCAATGACAGCGAGCTCGAAAGCCTGTTGGCCGAGGCCCACGCCGCAGGTGCTCAAAGTGCGGCCTACATGATGTTGCGCTTGCCGTTGGAGGTGGCGCCTTTGTTCGAGGAATGGTTGGCGGCGCATTACCCGCAGCGCGCGGCCCATGTGATGAGCCTGGTGCGCCAGGTGCGCGGCGGCGAGGTGTATGACAGCCGGTTCGGCGTGCGCATGCGGGGCGAGGGGCCGTTCGCCGATCTGCTGGCGCAACGTTTTGCCAAGGCGATCAAGCGCCTGGGCCTCAATCGTCGGGAAGGCTTTAATCTCGATTGCACGGCGTTCTGCCCACCGGGCAGACAAATGGTGTTGTTGTAGAATGATAAAGAAGAATGCACTCTTCCTGTAGGAATAGTCGCGTTTTGACATCACTGAAACCCGCGATCTAGAGCGGTTCATTCAGTTTGAGTTAAGTTTTGGCGGTTACCTTGTTCAGCGAGTGACTGATGAGTCGGCGCCTATCATTGTGGGATTTTTCAACTAATCCACTGAACGCGCGTCGAACTGACCTGACAACTCCCCTGCATTAATCAAGAGGATGAATCATGAGTGACAAGGATAAACAGCCGTTGGCTGCGTCGGCTTCAGCCCCTCAGGTGGCGGAATCCGCCGATGCAGCGCTAAAGCATATCGTTGACGGCTTTTTGCATTTCCATCACGACGTCTTCCCCCAGCAGGAAGAACTCTTCAAGAAACTCGCCACGGCCCAGAGCCCACGGGCGATGTTCATTACCTGCGCCGACTCGCGCATCGTGCCCGAGCTGATCACCCAAAGCTCCCCCGGCGACCTGTTCGTGACCCGTAACGTCGGCAACGTGGTGCCACCCTACGGGCAGATGAACGGCGGCGTTTCCACCGCCATCGAGTACGCGGTGCTTGCCCTGGGCGTGCAGCACATCATCGTATGCGGGCACTCCGACTGTGGCGCGATGCGCGCGGTGCTCAACCCCCAGAGCCTGGAGAAGATGCCGACGGTCAAGGCCTGGCTGCGTCATGCCGAGGTCGCCAAGGCCATGGTCCACGACAACTGCGACTGCGCCAATGAAGGCGAGAGCATGAAAGTGCTGACCGAAGAAAACGTCATCGCCCAGTTGCAACATTTGCGTACTCATCCTTCCGTGGCTTCGCGCATGGCCAATGGTCATTTGTTTATCCATGGCTGGATCTACGACATCGAGACCAGCGAAATCCGGGCCTACGATGCGGAACAGTCGGCATTCCGACCCTTGAACGGCACCGAGCCGATTCCATCCGCGACGCCTAAAGCGCGCTTCTAACACACTTCCCTGCCGGGTAAAGCGGTGGCTGCCATGGATGCAGCCAGGCTTTGCCGCGCCCGGCGAATGCCTCGGGAGAGTCATCATGCGTGCTGCTCAATTGAAAGCTGTATTGCCACGGGAGCTCCTCGCCTCCGTGGTTGTGTTTCTGGTTGCCCTGCCCTTGTGCATGGGGATCGCGATCGCTTCCGGCATGCCACCGGCCAAGGGCTTGATCACCGGGATTATCGGTGGCCTGGTGGTGGGCTGGATGGCGGGGTCACCGCTGCAGGTCAGCGGCCCGGCAGCAGGGTTGGCGGTGCTGGTATTCGAACTGGTACGCCAGCACGGCATGGCGATGCTTGGGCCGATCCTTTTGCTGGCGGGCTTCCTGCAACTGGTGGCCGGGCGCTTGCGCCTGGGCTGCTGGTTCCGTGTCACGGCGCCGGCGGTGGTCTACGGCATGTTGGCGGGGATCGGTGTGCTGATTGTGCTATCGCAGATTCATGTGATGCTCGATGGCGCGCCCAAGCCCTCGGGTCTGGATAACCTGGTGGGTTTCCCGGCAGCCTTGGGCGAGGCGATTCCAACCCTGGGTGGCGGGCTCGGCTGGCAGGCCGGCCTGCTCGGTTTATCCACCATGCTGGTGATGTACCTGTGGGACAAATTCCGCCCGCAGACGCTGCGGTTTGTGCCGGGGGCCTTGCTGGGCGTGGGGCTGGCCACGGTCGCCAGCCTGGTGCTGGCGTTGCAGGTCAAGCGTGTGGAAGTGCCGGAAAACCTCGCCGACGCCATCGACTGGCTGCGGCCCGGCGACCTGCTGAACCTGGCTGATCCGCAGTTGTTGATTGCTGCGTTCGCCGTTGCGTTTATTGCCAGTGCCGAGACCCTGCTCTCTGCGGCAGCCGTCGACCGCATGCACAGCGGCCAGCGTTCTGACTTCGATAAGGAGCTGTCTGCCCAGGGGGTGGGCAACATGCTCTGTGGCCTGGTCGGCGCCCTGCCGATGACTGGCGTGATCGTGCGCAGTTCGGCGAACGTGCAGGCGGGTGCCACCACACGCCTGTCGGCGATGCTCCATGGCGTATGGCTGCTGGGGTTCGTGTTGCTGCTGTCGAGCGTGTTGCAGAGCATTCCTGTGGCGAGCCTCGCGGGTGTACTGGTGTACACCGGGATCAAGCTGGTGGATATCAAGGCATTTCGGGCTCTGGGGCGTTATGGGCGTATGCCGATGTTTACCTATGCGGCCACGGCGTTGGCGATCATCTTCACCGACCTGCTGACCGGTGTGCTGGTGGGCTTCGGGCTGACGTTGGTCAAGCTGGCATTCAAGGCTTCGCGCCTGAAAATCAGCTTGGTCGACCTGCCCCGGGACGGTGAAATGGAACTGCGCCTGGTGGGGGCGGCGACCTTCCTGAAAGTGCCGGCGTTGACCCAGGTACTGTCGACCGTGCCTGCCGGGACCCTGCTGCATGTGCCGCTGAGTAACCTCAGCTATATCGACCATTCCTGCCTGGAGCTGCTGGAGGAATGGGGTCGGGCCAACGCGGCCAAGGGCTCGAAGCTGATGATCGAGGCACGCGGGTTGAAGCGCCGGTTGGAAGGCCGGGTCAGGACGACGACGGGGATAGGTTCGGCGCCATCGATCGGCTGAGGGAGCCGGATCAAAACGTGGGAGGGGGCAAGTCCTAATGCCGGTCAGTTAAGGCTTTTTTGTAGGAGCGAGGGGGATGCCTAGTTCTTGCTCGCGAAGAACTCACAGGCGCCGCGTTCATTCAGGCAACACGCGTTATCGTTGACGTTTTTCGCGAGCAAGAACTAGGCGTCCCCCTCGCTCCTACAGAAGGCGATGTACGCTTAATGTCAGCCTGAAAGTTTAAGCCGGCTGATCCAACGCCAACTCAACCCCCAGCTTGCGGGACAGGCACGGCCAGCGTTTCCACGCGGCTTCCGTGTATGGGCTTTTCAGCTGTTCGCGATACGCCTCGACTGACTCCAGCGCAAAGCTGTCTTCGTTGAGCATTTCATCCACTGCCAGGTGCACCGCTTCGTCCAGCTGGTTGGCGAATGCTTCGCCGATCAACTGATGGGCAATCACGTTAGCCACGGTGGTATCTGCCGGAATCAGTGGCTGGCCAAAATGCTTGATATACAGATCATTGACTTCTTCAACCAGGCGATGAGCCAGGTAGGCCTCGTCCAACAGGCCGTCGAGTCCTTCATGGCCAGCCAGGATCGCGGGCGGTTGCAGGAAGAATTGTTCGGCGATCTTCAATACTGGCTTGATCTGGCTCTCGATGCCGGCTTCGCGGGCCACATCGTGGGCAGCGTCCAGCAAGTCGGGGACAAGTTCGATGTAGGCCGTGACAAAGCGGGTCATGACAATGTTGCGATCACCGTCAGCCAGGGAGATGGCCGAATGCAGGTGCGGCAATTGTTTTTCCAGCTGCTGGGCAAGCTGGCCAGTGCTGGCTTCATGTTGATGGGCACGGGAAATCTGCTCGCGCAATGCGGCGGTGTTCATGAAAGCTCCAGTGATGCAGGCATTGGGAATAGGGAGAGCATAAGGTAGCTCGTTTATACGAGACCCTAAGACGCATTTGTCATAATTATTTCATGGTTATGCGCCCACGTTATATCGAATTGCCATCGTTTGTCGGATAAACGATTCCGCTCCCCGGTTTTATTGGCTTTGGCGGCTCATTTTCGCTCATTTGCCCCTACACATTGCGGGGTTGCAGACCCTGTCTATACTCGGGTTTGTACGCAATTAGCTGATGACGCCAGACTGCATAAGCAGGTGAGGCTAAGCGGTTGTAAGCAGTATGGAAGCCGCTCCCTTCGACGCAGGTGCAAACCGGCGGGATAACAAGAACGATAAGGGGAACCCGCAATGACGCGACATCCACACGTTTGGATGGGCCTTCTGTTGTGGTCAGTATTCGGTCAGGCGCACGCCGCCTGGACAACGAATATGGCGCCAGGGGCGACTGAAGTCAGTCACGCTGTGTTCGACCTGCACATGACCATTTTCTGGATCTGTGTGGTAATCGGCATTGTTGTGTTTGGCGCAATGTTCTGGTCGATGATCCTCCACCGCCGCTCTACGGGCCAGGTCGCGGCCAAATTCCACGAAAGCACGACCGTGGAAATCCTCTGGACCGTGGTGCCCTTGCTGATCCTGGTGGCCATGGCCATTCCGGCGACCAAGACGCTGATCAACATCTACGACAGCAGTGAATCGGATATCGATATCCAGGTTACTGGCTACCAGTGGAAGTGGCATTACAAATACCTGGGCCAGGACGTGGAGTTCTTCAGCAACCTGGCCACGCCCGCCGAGCAGATCCACAACCAGGCGACCAAGGGCGAACACTATCTGCTGGAGGTCGATCAGCCGTTGGTACTGCCGGTGGGGGCCAAGGTGCGCTTCCTGGTGACGGCCGCCGACGTGATCCATTCCTGGTGGGTACCGGCCTTTGCGGTCAAGCGCGACGCCATCCCCGGGTTCGTCAACGAGGCCTGGACCCGTATCGAGAAGCCCGGCATCTATCGTGGCCAATGCGCTGAACTGTGCGGCAAGGACCACGGCTTCATGCCGATCGTGGTCGAGGTCAAGTCCAAGGCCGACTACGACACCTGGCTCGGCGAACGCAAGGCCGAAGCCGCCAAGCTCAAGGAGCTGACCTCCAAGGAGTGGACGCTTGAAGAGCTGGTGGCCCGTGGCGATAAGGTCTACCACACCACCTGCGTGGCCTGTCACCAGGCCGAAGGCCAGGGCCTGCCGCCAATGTTCCCGGCGCTCAAGGGCTCGCCGATTGCCACCGGCACCAAGGAAGACCACCTGCACCGCGTCTATTTCGGCAAGCCCGGCACCGCCATGGCGGCGTTCGGCAAGCAACTGTCTGAGGTGGATATCGCTGCGGTTGTGACCTACGAGCGCAACGCCTGGGGTAACAACAAAGGCGACATGGTCACGCCTAAAGACGTGCTGGCCGTCAAGCAGGCGGAAAGCAAATGACTTCATTCATTGCATATGCCCCGAACCGCCCCGCCCATTCGCTTGCAGGAGAACGGCCATGAGCGCTGTGATCGATGACCATGGCCACGCCGGTGACCATGCCCACGGCCCCGCCAAGGGTTTGATGCGCTGGGTGCTGACCACCAACCACAAAGATATCGGCACCATGTACCTGTGGTTTGCCTTCACCATGTTCCTGTTGGGCGGCTCGTTCGCCATGGTGATCCGTGCCGAGTTGTTCCAGCCCGGCCTGCAGATCGTGGAGCCTGCGTTCTTCAACCAGATGACCACCATGCACGGCTTGATCATGGTGTTCGGTGCGGTGATGCCGGCGTTTGTCGGCCTGGCCAACTGGATGATCCCGCTGATGATCGGCGCGCCGGACATGGCCCTGCCGCGCATGAACAACTTCAGCTTCTGGCTGCTGCCGGCGGCGTTCCTGCTGCTGGTTTCGACCCTGTTCACTCCGGGCGGTGGGCCAAACTTCGGCTGGACTTTCTACGCCCCGCTGTCCACCACCTACGCGCCAGAAAGCGTGACGTTCTTCATCTTTGCCATCCACTTGATGGGCATCAGTTCGATCATGGGCGCGATCAACGTGGTCGCCACCATCCTCAACCTGCGCGCACCCGGCATGACCCTGATGAAAATGCCGTTGTTCGTCTGGACCTGGCTGATCACCGCCTTCCTGCTGATCGCGGTGATGCCGGTGCTGGCGGGCTGTGTGACCATGATGCTGATGGATATTCACTTCGGCACCAGCTTCTTCAGTGCGGCCGGCGGTGGTGATCCGGTGCTGTTCCAGCATGTGTTCTGGTTCTTCGGCCACCCCGAGGTGTACATCATGATCCTGCCGGCGTTCGGTGCCGTCAGCTCGATCATCCCGACCTTCTCGCGCAAGCCGTTATTCGGCTACACGTCGATGGTGTACGCCACGGCGAGTATCGCGTTCCTGTCGTTTATCGTGTGGGCGCACCATATGTTCGTGGTGGGCATTCCGTTGGTCGGCGAGTTGTTTTTCATGTACGCCACGTTGCTGATTGCGGTGCCCACAGGCGTGAAGGTGTTCAACTGGGTCAGCACCATGTGGCAAGGCTCGCTGACGTTCGAAACACCGATGCTGTTCGCGGTGGCGTTCGTGATCCTGTTCACCATCGGCGGCTTCTCCGGGCTGATGCTGGCGATTGCCCCGGCGGATTTCCAGTACCACGACACCTACTTCGTGGTGGCGCATTTCCATTACGTACTGGTGCCCGGTGCGATCTTCGGCATCTTTGCCTCGGCCTACTACTGGCTGCCGAAATGGACTGGCCACATGTACGACGAAACCCTGGGCAAGCTGCATTTCTGGTTGTCTTTCGTGGGCATGAACATGGCGTTCTTCCCGATGCACTTCGTGGGACTGGCCGGCATGCCGCGCCGGGTGCCGGACTACAACCTGCAATTTGCCGACTTCAACATGGTCTCGTCGATTGGCGCGTTCATGTTCGGCGCCACGCAGATCTTCTTCCTCTTTATCGTGATCAAGTGCATCCGCGGCGGCCCGCCGGCGCCGGCCAAGCCGTGGGATGGCGCCGAAGGCCTGGAGTGGAGCGTGCCCTCGCCCGCGCCGTACCACACCTTCACCACGCCACCGGAGGTCAAATGAACAGGTCCCCGATGATCCCCTGTGGGAGGGGGCTTGCCCCCGATGGCGGTGTGTCCGCTGACATCATCCTTGGTTATAAAACAGCCATTGGGGGCAAGCCCCCACCCACATTGACCTCATTCACGCTGGGTGGGCGACATGGCTGACTCCGTACCGCTCAAGCGCCTGGTCACCCGCCTGCTGATCCTGGTGGTGGCGATGTTTGCCTTCGGCTTTGCCCTGGTGCCGATCTACGACGTGATGTGCAAGGCGTTCGGTATCAACGGCAAGACGGCCGGGCAATACGAGGGCGAACAGATTGTCGACCCTGCGCGGCAGGTGCGGGTGCAGTTCCTGTCCACCAATGCCATCGACATGGTCTGGGAGTTCCACTCCAAGGCAGACGAGGTGGTGGTCAATCCCGGTGCTGTGACGGAGATGCTGTTCGTGGCCTACAACCCCACTGACAAACCGATGACGGCCCAGGCGGTGCCGAGTATTTCCCCGGCCGAAGCGGCGATGTACTTCCACAAGACCGAATGTTTTTGCTTCACCCAGCAAGTGCTGCAGCCAGGCCAGCGCATCGAGATGCCAGTACGCTTTATCGTCGATCGCGATATGCCCAAGGATGTGAAGCATTTGACCCTGGCGTACACGCTGTTCGATATCACTGCGCGCCAACCACCGGTGGCTGTCCATAGCGGCGGCTAGCTACTGTTTGCCCGCTTAATCAGGAGAACGAATACATGTCGACTCATGATACGTACTACGTACCGGCGCAAAGCAAATGGCCGATAATTGCCACCCTTGGCATGCTGGTCACCGTGTATGGCCTGGCCGTGTGGTTCAACGATCTGAAGGCCGCCCGCCCGGAATCCCACGGCCCGTGGATCTTTTTCGTCGGTGGTCTGCTGCTGGCCTACATGCTGTTCGGCTGGTTTGGTGCAGTGATCAAGGAAAGCCGTGCCGGGCTGTACAGCGCGCAGATGGATCGCTCGTTTCGTTGGGGCATGACCTGGTTCATCTTTTCCGAGGTGATGTTCTTTATCGCATTCTTCGGCGCGTTGTTTTATGTGCGGCACATGTCCGGGCCTTGGTTGGGCGGCGAAGGTCATAAGGGCATCGCGCACATGCTGTGGCCGAACTTCGAGTTCACCTGGCCGTTGCTCAATAACCCTGATCCCAAGCTGTATCCCGCGCCCGAGGGCACCATCAGCCCGTGGGGCCTGCCGCTGGTCAACACCATCCTGCTGGTGAGCTCCAGCGTGACCATCACCATTGCCCACCATGCCTTGCGTAAAGGGCACCGTGGCGCGCTGAAGCTCTGGTTGGCGATCACCGTACTGTTGGGGTTGGGATTTCTCGGGTTCCAGGCCGAGGAATACATCCATGCCTATAAAGAGCTGGGCCTGACCCTGGGCTCGGGCGTGTACGGCGCGACCTTCTTCATGCTCACGGGCTTTCACGGTGCCCACGTGACCATCGGCACCATCATTTTGTTTGTGATGCTGATGCGCATCCTGCGCGGGCACTTCAATGCCGAGCATCAGTTCGGTTTCGAGGCGGCCAGTTGGTATTGGCACTTTGTGGATGTGGTGTGGATCGGGCTGTTTTTCTTCGTCTATGTGCTGTGAGGCGACTTACCAAGGCGCGTGAGACACCAGTTGGCCGCTGAAAAAGCCCCAGGCGATCAATGCCACGGTGATCACGGCCAGTACGACACGCACGGTCAAGGCAGTGACGAGGCGGTTGGAGTTGCCTTCGTCCTTGACCAGGAAGAACAAGCCACTGAACAGGCTCACGACGGTCGCGATCAGCATCAGGACAATGGCGGCTTTGAGCATGGTCTGGTTCCTGGCTTCGGTGGGCATTGAGGGGATGGGCGGGCAATGAAAACAAGTATAGCCAGCGCCATGAAACGCTTTCGTCCAGGTATCGCACCGACCTTGGTGGTGATGATTCTGCTGCCGTTGATGGTGGGCTTGGGTTTCTGGCAACTGTCGCGCGGCCATGAGAAGCAGTTGCTGGTGGACAGCTATGCCGAACGCCGCGTGGCTGAGCCGATCAGCAGTGTGCAGCTCGCTGACATGGCCGACCCGGCCTTTCGCCGCGTGCATCTGCGCGGGCAATTCGATGCCGAGCACAGTGTGTTGCTGGATAACCGCATGCGCGACGGGAAGGCCGGTGTCGAGTTACTGCAACCCTTTCATGACCAGGCCAGCGGCCTGTGGCTGTTGCTCAATCGCGGTTGGTTGCCGTGGCCGGATCGGCGCACCCTTCCCGCCTTCACCACACCCGACCAGCCTTTGAGTCTCGACGCCTGGGTGTATGTCGCGCCCGGCGAAACATTCCAGTTGCATGCAGACCCCACGACCGCGCAATGGCCGCGCCTGTTGACCGCGCTGCACCCCGCTGCGCTATGGGCTGAGCTCGGACGCAGCGGTTTTGCCTACGAACTGCGCACCGAAGCCGGCCCCGGTACGTACGAAACCACCTGGCCCATCGTTGCGATGGGCCCGGAGAAACACCTGGCCTACGCGGTGCAGTGGTTCGCCATGGCGCTGGCGCTACTGGCGCTTTACCTCTACCTCGGATGGCACACCACAAAGGAGAAGCCCCATGGGAACGGCCATGAATCCACCCAACATGTCTGAGGTGCCTGATCGGCGCAAAGGCCGCTGGCAACTGATGCTGATCCTGCTGATGGTGATCGGCCCGATGGCGCTGGCCACCTTTATGTACAAACTGCAGTTCTGGGTGCCGGACAGTCGCAGCTATCACGGAGAACTGATCGGTAATGGTCAGACCCGCGCCGATATTGGCGTGCAGGCCGATGAACAGCGTTGGCAGTTGCTGGTGACCGCGCCCGCCGCCTGCGCCGCCGATTGCCAGCAACTGGTGTACCTCGCGCGCCAATTGCAGATCGGCCTCGGGCGCGATGCGTCGCGCGCCAGCCATGCCCTGGCCAGTGCACAGCCGGTCGGTGCCGACTATGACGCCAAGTTGAAGGTCGAATACCCGCAATTGCAGCGCTACTCGCTGGATCTCTCGACGTTCACCAAAAACGCCGCCGCACCGGGCGACGCGCAACTGTGGATCGTCGACCCCCACGGCAACCTGGTGCTGCGCTACGACGCCAAGGTCAAGGGCAAGGACTTGCTCAACGACCTGCGCCACCTGTTGAAACTGTCGAACATCGGATAAGGGCATCGTCATGGCCAAACCTGGATTTCGCCTCGCGTTGTTTGCCACCTTGCTGGCACTGATCGTTGTGCTGCTCGGCGCCTATACCCGCCTCACACACGCCGGCCTGGGTTGTCCGGATTGGCCGGGTTGCTACGGCTTTATCAGCGTGCCGCAAAGCGAGGCCCAGTTGGCCCATGCCGAACTGCATTTCCCTGATACGCCGGTGGAGGCGGAAAAGGGCTGGAGCGAGATGGTCCACCGTTACTTTGCTGGCACCCTGGGCGTGCTGATCGTGTTGCTGGCGGCGCGCGCCTGGAGCCATCGGCGTGATCCGGGCCAGCCGGTGAAGTTGCCGCTGTTTTTATTGGCGGTGGTGTTTGCCCAGGCGGCGTTTGGCATGTGGACGGTCACGTTGAAACTTTGGCCGCAAGTCGTGACCGGACATTTGTTGGGCGGCTTCGCAACCTTGAGTCTGTTGTTCCTGCTGACCCTGCGGCTGTCCGGCGTGCTGCCCGCGCTGATCGTGCCCAGGCGCCTGCAATATTGGGCGACCGCGGGGTTGGTGCTGGTCATCGCGCAGATTGCGCTCGGCGGCTGGGTCAGCTCCAACTACGCAGCGGTGGCTTGTATCGACCTGCCCACCTGCCATGGCCAGTGGTGGCCGGCGGCGGACTTTGCCAATGGTTTTCACCTCACCCAGCATATCGGTCCCAATTATCTCGGCGGGCAGCTCGACAGCGACGCGCGCACCGCCATTCACCTGACCCACCGCGTGGGTGCGGTGCTGGTCACCCTGGTTCTGCTGGGCTTGGCCTGGCAGTTGCGCGTCGTTGGCATGACCCGGCTCGCGGGGCTGTTGCTGATCGCTTTGGCGGCGCAAATCAGCCTGGGCCTGAGCAACGTGTATTTCCACCTGCCGCTGCCGGTTGCAGTCGCTCACAATGCTGGCGGCGCAGCATTGTTGCTGACCCTGGTATTGGTCAATTACCACGCCCGCACCAGCCTGGTTCGGGTGCGTCATCAACTGCCGTTCGGCTGGCGCTTCCTTCCGCGCAAGCCGGTATCCGGCCTCACCACCCTTAAAGGAGAGATGCCATGGCGACCTTGATCGGCGCGCGTCACGGCCAGGCAGTCTGGCGCGACTACCTGGAGCTGACCAAACCGAAAGTGGTGGTGCTGATGCTCATCACCTCCCTGGTGGGCATGTTCCTTGCCACCCGTGCAGGGGTGCCGTGGACGGTGCTGGTGTTCGGCAACCTGGGCATTGCCCTGTGTGCCGGCGGTGCGGCGGCGGTCAACCATGTGGTGGATCGGCGGATTGATGCGGTGATGGCCCGCACCCACAAGCGGCCGATGGCGGAAGGGCGCGTGTCGCCTATTGCGGCGTTGGCTTTTGCGTTGTTTCTGGCGGTTGCAGGGCTCGCGCTGTTGCTGGCCTTCACCAACCCGCTGGCGGCCTGGTTGACGCTGGCCTCTCTGCTCGGCTACGCGGTGATCTACACCGGTTTTCTCAAGCGTGCGACCCCACAGAATATCGTGATTGGCGGCCTGGCCGGCGCCGCTCCGCCGCTGTTGGGATGGGTTGCGGTCACCGGCCATATCAGCGCCGAACCGTTGCTGCTGGTGCTGATCATCTTTGCCTGGACCCCGCCGCATTTCTGGGCCCTGGCCATTCATCGCAAAGAGGAGTACGCCAAGGCCGATATCCCGATGCTGCCGGTTACCCATGGTGAGCACTACACCAAGGTGCATATCCTGCTCTACACCTTCGCGCTGCTGGCGGTGAGCTTGATGCCCTATGTGATCCATATGAGTGGCCTGCTCTACCTGGCGTGCGCGCTGGTTTTGGGCGCACGCTTTCTGCAATGGGCCTGGGTGCTGTACCGTGGCGCTCAGCCGCACGCGGCGATCAACACCTTCAAGTACTCTATCTGGTACTTGTTCCTGCTGTTTATCGCCCTGCTCGTAGATCACTACTTACTGTTGAACCTATGACTCGAACTCAAAAAACTGTCTTCATTCTGGTGGCCATTGTCGCGTTGATCATGGGCCTGACCGTCAACAAGGTGCTCTCGGGCAAGGGCCAGGGTGACCCCACCGCCTTGATCGACGCAGGCATCATCCTGCTGCCGCAAAGCCGCCAGCTGCCGTCGGTGAGCATGACTAACCAGGAAGGCCAGCCGGTGCTGGTCAATGAATTGAAAGGCAAGTGGAGCCTGCTGTTCTTCGGCTACACCTTCTGCCCGGACATCTGCCCCACCACGCTCGCCCAACTGCGCCAGATCAAGAGCGAGCTGCCCAAGGAGGCTGTGGATAAGTTGCAGGTGATCCTGGTCAGTGTCGACCCGAACCGCGATACACCGACCCAGCTCAAACAGTACTTGGGCTACTTCGACCCGCAGTTCCAGGGCTTGACCGGCGCGAATGTGGACGATGTGCAGAAGGTGTCGAATGCGGTGAGCATTCCGTTCATTCCGGCGGATACCAGCAAGCCCAACTACACCGTCGACCACAGCGGTAACCTCGCGCTGATTGGCCCGGATGGCACCCAGCGTGGCTTTATCCGCGCGCCGCTGAACAACCAGAAGCTGGTGGCGCAGTTGCCGGGGTTGTTGCAGCGCAAGTAACAGGTAATACAAAACACATGTGGGAGGGGGCTTGCCCCCGATTGCGGAGTATCGGTCGCTGCATAAGCTGACTGATCTGCCGCCATCGGGGGCAAGCCCCCTCCCACATTTTTTGATCTCCAGAGTGTTGGAGACCGAGTCGGATCAGAACGCCGGCAGGATTGCGCCTTTGTACTTCTCTTGGATGAACTGCTTCACCTCAGGCGTGTGCAGGGCGGCAACCAGCTTTTTCACGGCGTCCGAATCCTTGTTGTCTTCGCGGGTTACCAGGATGTTCACGTAAGGCGAGTCATTGCCTTCGATCACCAGGGCGTCCTTGGATGGGTCCAGCTTGGCTTCCAGCGCGTAGTTGGTGTTGATCAGCGCCAGGTCGACCTGGGTCAGCACACGCGGCAGGGTGGCGGCTTCCAGTTCACGGAACTTGAGTTTTTTCGGGTTGCCGGTGATGTCCTTGATGGTCGACAGGATGTTGGTCGGGTCCTTCAGGGTGATCAGGTTGTGCTTGGCCAGCAGCAACAGCGCGCGGCCGCCATTGGTGGCGTCGTTCGGGATCACTACGTTGGCACCGTCCGGCAGGTCTTCCAGCTTTTTGTACTTGCTCGAGTAAGCACCCAGGGGCTCCAGGTGCACGGCACCGACGCTCACCAGCTGAGTGCCCTTGGCTTTGTTGAACTCATCAAGGTACGGCTGGTGCTGGAAGAAGTTGGCGTCCAGGCGTTTTTCAGCCACTTGCACGTTGGGCTGCACGTAGTCGGTGAAGACTTTGACTTGCAGGTCCACGCCCTCTTTGGCGAGTGCAGGCTTCACGAATTCGAGGATTTCCGCATGGGGTACCGGCGACGCAGCGACGGTAATTGTCTCGGCGTGGGCGGAAAGCGCGGCGACGGCGGCGAAAGCAACCAGTAGTTTTTTCATCCAGCAAGCTCCTTGTTCGGGCATGTGCCGGCGGGGGCCGGCAATGGCCGTTATTTTCGAGAAAAGTGCACCACCAGCTTGTCGCCGACGGTTTGCAGAATTTGCACCAGAACCAACAGCATCACCACGGTGACCACCATCACGTCGGTTTGGAAACGCTGGTAACCGAAGCGGATCGCCAAGTCACCCAGGCCACCGGCGCCGACCACACCGGCCATGGCGGTGTAGGACACCAATGTAATCGCCGTCACCGTGATCGCCGCGAAAATGCCGGGGCGGGCTTCGGGCAGCAGGGCGTTGGTAATGATCTGACGCGTGCTGGCACCCATGGACTGGGTGGCTTCGATGATGCCGCGGTCGACTTCGCGCAAGGCGGTTTCCACCAGCCGTGCAAAAAATGGCGTTGCCCCGACGACGAGTGGCGGGATAGCGCCGGCCACGCCCAGCGATGTGCCGGTGATCAGTACCGTGAACGGGATCATCACGATCAACAGGATGATGAACGGCAGCGAACGCAGGATGTTCACGATCAGCGACAGCAGCGCGTATACACCTTTTTGTTCGAACAACTGGCGCGGGCTGCACAGGAACAACAGCACGCCCAGTGGCAGGCCGAGAAGCACAGTGAAGAACAGCGAGCCAAATAACATGATCATGGTGTCGCCGGTGGCGAGCCAGATTTCGGACCAGTCGATATTGGCGAAGAAACTCAACAGGACTTCCATTAGCGCAGGACCTCCATATGGACGTCTGCGGCGGTGAAGCGCGCAAAGGCCGCTTCCATGTCGCCGCCGGTGACGGCGAGGGTCAGTTGCCCGTAGGGGATGTCTTTGATGCGGTCGATACGCCCGGCGAGGATGCTGTAGTCCACCCCCGTTTCGCGAGCGACGGTACCCAGCAGGGGCGCGTAGGTCGCTTCGCCCTGGAATGTCAGGCGAACGATACGGCCTGGTACGTGGGCGAAGTCATCGCGCTGCTCGCCTTCATCGACCTGCTCGGCTTCCTGCACGAAGCGCTTGGTGGTCGCGTGCTTGGGGTGCAGGAACACATCGGCCACCGAGCCTTGCTCGACGATCACGCCGGTATCCATCACGGCGACCTGGTCGCACACGCGGCGGATCACATCCATTTCATGGGTGATCAGCACGATGGTCAGTTTCAACTCGCGGTTGATCTCGGCCAGCAATTGCAGGACCGAGGCGGTGGTCTGCGGGTCGAGGGCGCTGGTGGCTTCGTCGCACAGCAGAATCTTGGGTTTGGTCGCCAGGGCGCGGGCGATACCGACGCGCTGCTTCTGGCCGCCGGACAACTGCGCCGGGTATTTCCTGGCATGGTCCGACAGCCCGACACGAGCGAGCAATTCGGCCACGCGCTGGTCGATTTCCCTGCGGGACAATTCGCCGGCCAGGGTCAGCGGCAGTGCCACGTTGTCGGCAACGGTCTTGGAGGCCAGCAGATTGAAGTGCTGGAAGATCATCCCGACCTGCTGGCGGAAACGACGCAGGCCGTTGGCGTCCAGGGCCGTGACTTCTTCACCGTCGACATTGATCTGGCCGCCGCTGGGTTCTTCCAGGCGGTTGATCAGGCGCAGCAGGGTGCTTTTACCCGCACCCGAATGGCCGATCAGGCCAAACACCTGGCCGTTCTCTACGCGCAGGCTGGTGGGGTGCAGTGCGGGGATATCCTTACCGGCGACGCGGTAGGTTTTATGGACGTTATGAAACTCGATCACGTAGCGAACCTTGTGGGGCGCATGGAAAAGGGATCAGCGGTTAGCCGGGCGCGCATTTTAGCCTGTCCGTATAGCGTTTCTTAGCATTTATTTCGCATTCATCCAGCGATTTGGCAATAACGCGATCAAAGGTCATAAAAAAGGAACGGTACAAAACTGCGTCAGTCACTACTTAAGCAACGCGATTTCCCAGGTGCCGTGCCTGGGGTTTTGCTCAAACGAGCCGGGGACCGCTCTGGCCACTTTGAATAAGGAGTTTTGTCTGATGAGTACCAAGAAGCCAGCTACCCCGCCGAAGAGTGAACTCGCGGGTACCGATACCCTGGACCGTGGCAACACCAACGCCAAGCTGCAGGCCCTGGAGGCATTCCGTTCCGACGCGACCGGCCAGGCGCTGCGTACCAACCAAGGCGTAAAGATTTCCGATAACCAGAACACGTTGAAAGTCGGCGCCCGCGGCCCGTCGCTGCTGGAAGACTTCATCATGCGTGAGAAAATCACGCACTTCGATCACGAACGTATCCCGGAGCGCATCGTGCATGCCCGTGGTACGGGCGCCCATGGGTATTTCCAGACCTATGCAAACCATTCAGCGCTGAGTAAGGCTGGCTTCCTGCGGAACCCCGAGCATAAAACCCCGGTGTTCGTGCGCTTTTCTACGGTGCAGGGCCCGCGTGGTTCGGGCGATACCGTGCGCGACGTGCGGGGCTTTGCCGTGAAGTTCTTCACCGACGAAGGCAACTTCGACCTGGTGGGCAACAACATGCCGGTATTTTTCATCCAGGATGCGATCAAGTTTCCTGACTTTGTGCACGCGGTAAAACCTGAGCCGCACAACGAGATTCCTACCGGCGGCTCGGCGCACGATACGTTTTGGGATTTTGTCTCGCTGCAGCCGGAGTCGGCACACATGGTGCTGTGGGCAATGTCCGACCGTGCCATTCCAAAAAGCCTGCGCGCCATGCAGGGGTTCGGTATTCATACCTTCCGCTTGATCAATACCGAAGGTAAGTCGAGCTTCGTGAAATTCCACTGGCATCCAAAGGTCGGCACCTGCTCGCTGGTGTGGGACGAGGCGCAAAAGCTTGCCGGTAAAGACACCGACTACCACCGCCGCGACCTGTGGGAAGCCATCGAAAGTGGCGATTACCCTGAGTGGGAGCTGGGTGTACAAATCGTCGCCGAAGAAGATGAGCATAAGTTCGACTTCGACCTGCTGGACCCGACCAAGATCATCCCCGAGGAGCTGGTGCCCATCACCCCGCTGGGCAAGATGGTGCTTAACCGCAACCCGGACAACTTCTTCGCTGAAGTCGAGCAAGTTGCGTTCTGCCCTGGCCATATCGTCCCAGGTATCGACTTCACCAATGACCCTCTGCTGCAAGGCCGTCTGTTTTCCTACACGGATACCCAGATCAGCCGACTGGGAGGGCCGAACTTCCATGAGCTGCCGATCAACCGGCCGGTAGTGCCTTTCCATAATGGTCAGCGCGACGCCCAGCATCGCACGGTGATCGACAAGGGCCGTGCGGCCTACGAGCCGAACTCGATTGACGGCGGCTGGCCCAAAGAAACCCCGGCAGCTGCTCAGGATGGCGGTTTTGAGACCTACTACGAGCGGGTCGACGCGAACAAGGTCCGTGAACGCAGTGAGTCGTTTGGCGATCACTTTTCCCAAGCCACGCTGTTCTTCAACAGCATGAGCCACCATGAGAAAGAGCACATCATCGCGGCGTACAGCTTCGAGTTGGGTAAGGTGGAGCGTGAGTTTATCCGTGCGCGCCAGGTCAACGAGATTCTGGCCAATATCGATCTGGAACTGGCCAAGCGCGTGGCGCAGAACCTCGGTTTACCGGCGCCGACCAAGGGCACGGTACCGCCACGCAAGACGTCATTGAAAGAGTCGCCGGCGCTGAGCCAGGTGAACCTGCTGTCGGGCGATATCAAGACGCGCAAAGTGGCGATCCTTGCCGCTGATGGCGTGGATGGCACAGCGATTGATGCGCTGAAGAAGGCGCTGGAAGCTGAGGGTGCCCATGCCAAGCTGTTGGGGCCGACTTCGGCGCCGGTGAAGACGGCTGATGGCAAGCGCCTGAAGGTGGATGCGTCGATGGAAGGCATGCCGTCCATTGCGTTTGATGCGGTGTTCGTGCCTGGCGGGAAAGACTCGGTGAAAGCCTTGAGCGGTGATGGTGTGGCGTTGCACTTCCTGCTGGAAGCCTACAAGCATCTGAAAGCGATCACGGTGGCCAGTGACGCGAAGCCATTTCTGGATTTGCTCAAGCTTGAGGCGGATGCGGGGTTGATCGTTGGTTCGGATGCGAAAGCGTTCAAGGCGTTTTTTGCCGCGATTGCCCAGCATCGGGTTTGGGATCGTGAGCCGAAGGCCAAGGCGATCCCGGCCTGATTTTTTGGTTGTTTGTTAGATCGTCATCGGAGGCAAGCGCCCTCCCACATTTGGAATACATTTCAAATGTGGGAGGGACGGTGCGACGATTCGACTTGCCCCCGATGCGTCATTCCGCCTTACGCGGAGTCAGCACAACCTGCGCCGAGATGTTCTTCAGAATCTGCCGTTGAATCTTCAGGTCATACCCCGAATCAATCCGCTTCACCCGTTTGGTCAGCAACGTGGCCAGCCACGGGTAATCCTGGGTGCGCGGCACCTGGAGGCTGACTTCACACTGGTAATTCACGACATCGGTAGCGATGGCGTCCAGTTGATGGCGCAGTTCTTCGATATCGGTGAGGTTCAGCGCTACGGTAGTGCTTTGGGCGGACGGGTCGATGACCTTGGCGACGGGTTTGGTTTCGGCGGCTTTCAGGGCGGCCTCGGCTTTGTCCAGCTCGGCTTTGCGGGCGTGGGTGATGGCGCTGTTTACCCCACCCGTCAGCGCCGGGGCCTTGGGCATCAATGCACGGGCACGGCTCAGGGCGGTGGCGGCGGCGTTGACATCGCCTTTTTGCAATACGATTTGACTGCGTTGCAGATAGGCTTCGGCCAATTGGCGCTGGTACGCCTCCAGCGCTGGGTCGTTGGGCGACTCGGCCTGCAATGCGGCGAGCTGGTCTTCGGCGGTGGCCAGCTCACTGCTGGCGAGGTTTTGCTCCAGCTGTGCGATGGCCGCAGCGCGCGCGTCAGGTGCCTCTGGGGCGGCGGGCGGTGTGCTTTGACAGGCGCCCAGCAGCAGGGAAAATGCGGCAAGGAGCAGATAACGGGAGGTGAACGGCTTCATTCCTGCGACTCTCTATTTGCGCAAAAAGCGAGCAAGTCTACACCCCTCGACGGGGCAGGACAAAACTCAGCAGAAACAGGGCGGCGGCCGTGACCACAATCGACGGTCCTGCCGGGGTGTCCTTGAACCAGGACAGCGCCAGGCCCCCGCATACCGCAAGCATCCCCAACAGGCTGGCGCCGAGCGCCATCTGCTCCGGTGAGCGGGCGTGACGCTGGGCGGCGGCTGCGGGGATGATCAGCAGCGATGTGATCAACAATACGCCGACAATCTTCATCGCGACAGCGATCACCACTGCGATCAACAACATCAGCGCCATGCGCAGAGCGGGGACGGGCAAGCCTTCGACGGTGGCCAGCTCCTCATGCACGGTGATCGCCAGCAGTGGCCGCCACAGGCTCACCAGCAGCACCAGCACGGCTGCGCTGCCGCCGAGGATCCAGGCCAGGTCGGTTGGGCTGATTGCCAGCAAGTCACCGAACAGGTAGGCCATCAGGTCGATGCGCACTTCATGCATGAAGCTCAGCACCACCAGGCCCAGGGACAGCGTGCTCGGCGCCAGGATGCCCAGCAGCGTGTCGGAGGCCAGCGGTTGGCGCTGTTGCAGGGTCACGAGCAGTACCGCCAGCAGCAGGCAGCCTGCCGTCACGGCGATGGTCGGGCTGACGTCCAGCAGGAAACCCATGGCTACGCCCAGCAGCGCGGCATGCGACAACGTGTCGCCGAAGTAAGCCATGCGCCGCCAGACCACGAACGAACCCAGGGGGCCCGCCACCAGCGCCAGAGCCAAGCCTGCCAGCAGGGCGTAGAGCAGAAAATCAGCCATGCTTGCAGCTATCTCCATGAACGTGGGTGTGAGGTGTCGCGGGATCGTCGACCACGGCGCCATGCAGGTCATGGGCGTGGTCGTGATGGTGGTGGTAGATCGCCAGGCTCTGTGCGTTCTTGCCGAACAGTTCGACAAACGCCGGATCGCCGCTGACCTGTTCCGGGTGGCCGGAGCAGCACACATGACGGTTGAGGCACACCACCTGGTCAGTGGTACTCATCACCAGGTGCAGGTCGTGGGAAACCATCAGCACACCGCAGCCATGGCGGTCGCGCAGGCGGGTGATCAGGCTGTACAGCTCGGCCTGGCCAGCGACGTCGACGCCTTGTACCGGCTCATCGAGCACCAGCAGTTCAGGCTCGCGCAACAGGGCGCGGGCCAGCAAGACGCGCTGCATTTCGCCCCCGGAGATGCTTTGCACCGGGCTGTCGATCACGTGTTCAGCGCCGACTTCCTTGAGCGCCGCCTGCGCGCGGGTGCGGTCCACGCCGGGTACCAGGCGCAGGAAACGCAGCACGGACAATGGCAGCGTTGGGTCCACATGCAGTTTTTGTGGCATATAGCCGACGCGCAGCTTGGGCTTGCGCCACACGCTGCCAGTGTCGGGCTTGAGCAGGCCGAGGACAGCGCGCACCAGGGTAGTCTTGCCGGCGCCATTGGGGCCGATCAGGGTGACGATCTGCCCCGGCTCCACACTCAGTGCGATGTTATCCAGCACGTTTTGCCCGGCGAACGTGACCCCGACCTGCTCCAGGCGGATTAGCGCATTGCTCATCAAGCCCCCTGGCAACCGGAGCAGAGACCGACGACTTCGACGGTTTGCCCTTCCACCTTGAAGCCGACATCGGCGGAACTCGTGATAATGGCGTCGCTGATGCTTTTTTGTTCAAGCTCGATGGCGGCGTGGCACTTGCGGCAGATCAGGAACTGGCCCTGGTGGGCGTGTTCCGGGTGATTGCAGCCGACAAAGGCGTTGAGCGAGGCAATGCGGTGTACCAGGCCGTTGTCCAGCAGGAAGTCCAGTGCGCGATACACCGTGGGCGGCGCGGCGCGGCGCCCGTCCTGCTCGCTGAGCACGCCGAGAATGTCGTAGGCGCCCAGTGGCTTGTGGCTTTGCCACACCAGCTCCAGCACCCGCCGACGCAAAGCAGTCAGGCGCAAGCCCTTCTGTGCGCACAGGGTATCGGCTTCCGACAGCGCGGTATGCACGCAGTGAGAGTGGTCGTGGGGACGGCTGGCAAGCGGTGTTATAGGCATGAGCGGCGACAGACATTTGATAGAGACGTTATTATGTTACCCGTTCCTACGCCATTGAGTGGTCATCGTGTCCCGACTTTTTCCCGTTTTTGTCGTATTTGCCGCCAGTTTGTTCATTGCCGGTGCCGCGCAGGCCGAGGTCAAGGTGCTGACCAGCATCAAGCCGCTGCAACTGATCGCCGCGGCTGTGCAGGAGGGTGTGGCCATTCCAGAGGTGCTGTTGCCGCCAGGCGCGTCGCCCCATAACTACGCCTTGCGCCCATCCGACGTACGGCGTGTGCAATCGGTGGACTTGCTCTATTGGATCGGCCCGGACATGGAAAGCTTCCTGCCCCGCGTGCTCAAGGGCCGTACGGCGGCAACCGTGGCGGTGCAGGACCTGCCGGGCATGAAATTGCGTCGTTTCGCCGAAGATAGCCATTCTCACGCCGATGATGCTGACGAACATGACCACGATCACCGCCCGGGCAGCCTGGATGCACATTTGTGGCTGTCGACCGTCAACGCGCGGGTCATCGCCGCGCGCATGGCTGCGGACCTCAGCGCCGTCGACCCGGAGAATGCCGAGCGTTATCAGAGCAACGTGAAAGCGTTTGATGGCCGCCTGGATGCTTTGGACGCGCGCCTGAAAGCGCGTATGGCAGGCGTCAGTGCCAAACCTTACTTCGTGTTCCACGAGGCCTTCGACTACTTTGAAGACGCTTATGGGCTCAAGCACGCCGGTGTGTTCAGCGTCGCGGCCGAAGTGCAACCCGGCGCCCAGCATGTGGCGGCGATGCGTACGCGTTTGCAGGAAGTCGGTAAGACCTGCGTGTTCAGTGAACCACCCTTGCGCCCGCGCCTTGCCGAGACCTTGGTGGCCGGTTTGCCGGTGAAACTGGCGGAACTGGATGCACTGGGCGGCTACACCCCGGCGTCGGCCCAGGGTTACGAGCAGGTGTTGGATAAGTTGGGGAATGACCTGGCAGGTTGCCTGGAGTCGTTGTAAGCCTTAACGAAGATCAAATGTGGGAGGGGCAAGCCCTCTCCCACATTTTTGACCGGGTGGGTCCTTAGAGCGCGAATGGCAGGTGGACGGTGACCTGCTGGCGTTGCGCCAACCGATGCTGGAACTCGGCGGGATCGTGGATCAACACATCCTGCCCGGCAAAGGATTCCGCGGCGATCAGTCGCGACAGCCAGAACCGCACGCAGGCCACGCGCAACATGGTCGGCCACAACTCGGCCTCCTTGGCGGTGAACGGCCGTAGCCCTGCGTAGGCACCCAGCAGCGCACGGGCACGTTGCCCATCTATCACGCCGTCGGCATCCGAACACCAGTCATTCAGGGCGATCGCCACGTCGTACAACATTGGCCCCGAACAGGCGTTATAGAAGTCGATCAAGCCCGTCAGGTGCGTGCCTTCGAACATCGCGTTGTCACGGAACAGGTCGGCGTGAACGTTGGCGCGCGGCAGGGCGAGGATCTCGACCTTGTGGGCCTCGATTTCAGTCAATGCAGCTTGCAGCAGGCTTTGCTGTGCATCGTTCAAGTGCGAAATCAGCTGCGCGCCTTCGCTGAGCATCCAGTTCAGCCCGCGATCAGTCTTGCGTTCCAGCACTTTCTCGCCTTGCGTCGCCAAGTGCAGATGGCCGAGCAGGTCGCCGACCTGGGCGCAGTGCTGGGCGTTGGCGTCCTTGATGTGCTTGCCGGCCAGGCGCGGTTGCAGCAACGCCGGTTTACCGGCCAGTTCGCGCAAGGCTACGCCGTCGGTGGTGCGCAGGGCGTAGGGCACGGGCAGGTCGGCGTCGTGGAGCACGTCGAGCAGTTCGATGAAGAACGGCATTTCTGCGACCGGGCCGCGTTCAACCAGGGTCAGGACGAACTCGCCTTGCTCCAGGCTGATAAAAAAATTGGTGTTTTCGCTACCAGCGGCAATCCCCTGGAAGTCAAGCAGGCGGCCGAGCCCATAGGGGGCAAGAAAGGTTTCCAGCTCGGGCCGAGCCAGGGGGGTGAACACAGACATGGTTAAAACTGCCATTACGGGCGCTGCGGGGAGCAGCGCCGATTAAAGTTAAGAAATCATTTCCATTCGAAGATCTTCCATGAAGGGATCAGCATATCCGGCTGGTCAGAGCGGATGAAGTTCGCATCGGTTCCGTCCGCGCGCACCAGGAAGTACGGTGGAAAGCCTTTCTTGGTCACCTTGATTGCGTACAGGAAACCGTTTTGGCGGTACTCCTGGATAGTCCGGTCGCCTTCCGTGCGAATGGTGACTTCCGGGTCGCCCGAAGGGGCGGTGTCTGCCGCCATGGCGGCCAGCGGAGCGAATGCAAACAAGCCGGTCAACAGCAGGCGATTGAATGTACGCATGATAACCTTGTCCCTTTGTTTTCATTGGTCCGGCTATTCTAGCGCCTGACCCGCCGAAAAGGTTGATCCTGCTCATGAGCCAAGCACCCCTCGTCCTGGTGGACGGTTCTTCTTATCTGTACCGCGCCTTCCATGCGCTGCCACCGCTGACCACCTCCAAAGGCCTGCCGACCGGTGCGGTCAAGGGCGTGTTGAACATGCTCAAGAGCCTGCGCAAGCAGTACCCGGACAGCCCGTTCGCGGTGGTGTTCGACGCCAAGGGTGGGACCTTTCGCGACGATATGTACGCGCAGTACAAGGCCAACCGTCCGAGCATGCCCGATGACATGCGCTTGCAGATCGAGCCGCTGCACCAGAGTGTGATCGCCCTGGGCTTCCCTTTGCTGTGCGTCGAAGGCGTCGAGGCCGATGATGTCATCGGCACCCTGGCCCGCAGCAGCGCGGCCGCTGACCGCCCGGTGGTGATTTCGACCGGTGACAAGGACATGGCGCAACTGGTGGACGGGCACATTACCTTGGTCAACACCATGACCGGTAGCGCCATGGATGTGGAGGGCGTAAAGGAGAAATTTGGCGTCGCTCCGGAGCAGATCATCGACTATCTGGCGCTGATGGGCGACTCGTCCGACAACATTCCAGGGGTTCCAGGCATTGGTCCCAAAACCGCCTCTGGCTTGTTGGTGGGCGTTAATGGCGGCCTGAAAGAGTTGTACGAGCAACTGGATATCGTGCCAACCCTGCCCATCCGCGGTGCCAAGACGCTGCCGGCCAAGCTGCTGGAGCATAAGGAGATGGCGTTCCTGTCCTACCAGCTGGCAACCATCAAGATCGATGTACCGCTGGATGTGGGCTTGGATGACCTGCACCTGATCGAGCCGGATCGCGAGAAGCTCCTGGAGTTGTACACCCTCCTGGAGTTCAAGAGCTGGTTCGACGAAGTGCAACGCGACGCCAAGCGCTCGGGGCTGGAGGTGGCGGCTCCGGTTGTGGAGAATGCGCCGCTCGTCGATACCGCACTCAAGTACGAAACCATCCTCGACCAGGCGCGTTTTGACGTGTGGTTGAAGAAGCTCGGCGACGCCAAGTTGTTTGCCTTCGACACCGAGACCACTGGCATTGATGCCCAGCAGGCGCAATTGGTGGGCTTGTCGTTTGCAGTCCAGCCCTATGAAGCCGCCTACATCCCACTGACCCATTCCTACATGGGCGTACCGGAGCAACTGGACCGTGACACGGTGCTGCGCGCACTCAAGCCGATTCTCGAAGACCCGAGCAAGCTCAAGGTCGGCCAGCACGCCAAGTTCGACATGAACATCCTGGCCAACTGCGCTATCGGCGGTGATCAGGCATGCGGCATCTCGGTGCAGGGCATTGCCTACGACACTATGCTCGAGTCCTACGTCCTGGATTCCACCGCCACCCGCCATGATATGGACAGCCTGGCTCAGAAATACCTGGGTCACACCACCGTCAGCTTCCAGGATATCGCCGGCAAAGGCGCCAAACAGCTGACTTTTGACCAGATCTCCCTCGAACAAGCCGGCCCATATGCCGCAGAAGATGCTGACGTGACCTTGCGCCTGCATCAGACCCTGCATGAAAAACTCCTGGCTATCCCAAGCCTGGCCTCAGTGCTGACGGATATCGAAATGCCGTTGGTGCCGGTGTTGGCGCGTATCGAACGCCAGGGTGCGCTTGTGGATGCCAAGCTCCTCGGTGTGCAGAGCGTTGAGCTGGGGAACAAGATGGTCGAGTTGGAGCGTGAGGCATTTGCCATCGCGGGTGAAGAATTCAACCTTGGCTCACCCAAGCAATTGGGCGCGATCCTCTACGAAAAACTCGGTCACCCGGTGCTCAGCAAGACCGCCAAGGGCCAGGCGTCGACCGCCGAAGCGGTGCTCGCCGAGTTGGCCGACCAGGATTTCCCGCTGCCCAAGGTGCTGATGCAATACCGCTCGATGAGCAAGCTCAAAAGCACCTACACCGACCGCCTGCCAGAGCAGATCAACCCGCGCACCGGGCGTATTCACACGTCTTATCACCAAGCGGTGGCAGCAACCGGGCGTTTGTCGTCCAGTGACCCGAACTTGCAGAACATTCCGATCCGCACCGCCGAAGGCCGGCGGATTCGCCAGGCGTTCATCGCGCCCAAAGGCTACAAGTTGCTGGCGGCGGACTACTCGCAGATCGAACTGCGGATCATGGCGCACCTGGCCAAGGATGAAGGCCTGCTGCATGCTTTCCGTAATGACCTGGATGTGCACAAGGCTACCGCTGCCGAAGTATTCGGGGTGGCGTTGGATGCGGTGACCACCGACCAGCGGCGCAGCGCCAAGGCGATCAACTTCGGCCTGATCTACGGCATGAGCGCGTTTGGCCTGGCCAAGCAGATCGGCGTCGACCGAAAGCAATCCCAGGCGTATATCGACCGCTACTTCGCCCGCTACCCTGGCGTGCTGGCTTATATGGAACGCACCCGCGCCCAGGCGGCCGAGCAGGGATACGTCGAGACCATTTTTGGTCGTCGCCTGTACCTGCCGGACATCAACGCGAAGAACCCGGCGCTGCGCAAGGGTGCCGAACGGACGGCGATCAACGCACCGATGCAGGGCACGGCGGCGGACATCATCAAGAAAGCCATGGTGGCGGTGGATCACTGGCTGGCCGAGTCGGGCCTGGACGCCAAAGTCATCCTGCAGGTGCACGATGAATTGGTGCTGGAGGTTCGCGAAGACCTGGTCGATACAGTGCGTGAGGAGATTCGTCAGCACATGAGCCAGGCCGTGACACTGGATGTGCCCTTGCTGGTGGAAGTGGGTGTGGGCGACAACTGGGACGAAGCCCACTGATTTCGCGGCTTTGCCGCCACCCAGCGTGGCGGCTGAGCGCGTTAGATCCGAAAGTGATGTCAGTTATTGCCAATAGTTTTTTGGGCGGGCAGGAACTTAACTCATGAAATGCGACTCAGAGTTACTGAATGGGTGGTGAAGCCCTTCAATGCTCCTATGTTGTGTTAAGTGTTGGCAGATATCTGGACCCCGCCCTAGCGGTCCGGAACTTGAACCCCGAACTTCCCCTCCCCATACGAAGTCCGGGGTTTTTTTTGCCCGTCGAAAAGTTACTCGGCGATTTCCGCGCCCTTGTCTGCCAATTCCATCCAACTGGCCAGCACGGTGTAGGCGTCTTCCAGGCCCATGCGCTTTGGCGCTGAGAACAACTGGATGGTGATCGCGTCACCCCACCCTTTACGGATTTCGGCCTGCACTTTGAGCAGCGTGTTCTTGGCGGCGCCGTAGGTCAGCTTGTCGGCCTTGGTCAGCAGGATATGCATTGGCATGCCGCTGGCGACTGCCCAATCGAGCATCAGCAGGTCGAAGTCGGTCATTGGATGACGGATGTCCATCATCAGGATCAAGCCCTTCAAACTCTCCCGGCCGCCCAGGTAAGCCTCCAGGTGACGCTGCCAGTGCAGCTTCAACGGGATAGGGACTTTTGCGTAACCGTAGCCGGGAAGGTCGACCAGACGCCGATCATCGTCTAGCTTGAAGAAGTTGAGCAACTGCGTGCGGCCCGGGGTTTTCGAGGTACGCGCCAGGCTGGCGTGGGTCAGGGTGTTCAGCGCGCTGGATTTACCAGCGTTGGAGCGACCGGCAAAGGCGACTTCAAAGCCTTCGTCATCGGGGCATTGGTCAACTTTGGCGGCGCTGAGCATGAACGTGGACTGTTGGCACAGGCCGAGGATGGGATTCTTGAGTTGCATGAGATTTCCGATGTGGGCGGTGCCGAAAAAGGGTGCGGCAAGCGGTGTCGTTTCCGTTTCAGTAGCGCCAGTATATAATGCCGCAGATTTTGTGTGTGCTTTGTCCCAGCGAAGGATGAAGTTCACGGGAGCGATAGACCTTTATTGCGCATTAGAACGCAAAACGCTCTCAAACCCTGAAAAGGTCGATGTATGACCAGATGGTTGCTTGCTATCGGTGTCCTGGTTCCGCTTTACGGCGCTCAGGCTACACAGGATCCGGAAGCGGTGTACAACCGAGTTTGCGTGGCTTGCCATGCCGGCCAACTGCCGAACGCCCCGAAGCGGGGTGACCAGGCAGCATGGGCGCCCAGGCGGGCGCAGGGCATGGACACGCTGGTGCGACACGTGACCCAGGGTTTCAAGGCAATGCCGCCGCGTGGTTTGTGCATGGACTGCAGTCCCGAGGATTACCAGGCCATTATTGAAATGATGGTGAGTAAACCCGGTTAGATAACTCTTAAACCCTTAGCCGTAGTTGGATTAGCTGATGAACAAACTGATCGTGAGTCTGCTGTTGACCTTGGGCATCACCGGTGTTGCCCATGCTGCAGGCGACGCTGCTGCGGGTCAGGCGAAAGCCGCCGTGTGTGGTGCTTGCCATGGACCGGATGGTAATAGCCCGGCGCCGAACTTCCCCAAACTGGCCGGCCAGGGGGAGCGTTACCTGACCAAGCAGATGCACGACATCAAGGACGGCAAGCGCACGGTCCTGGAAATGACCGGCTTGCTGACCAACCTCAGTGACCAGGACCTGGCCGATATCGCCGCCTATTTTTCCAGCCAGAAAGGCAGTGTGGGAGCTGCCGATCCCAAGCAGGTGGCCCGTGGCCAAGACCTGTTCCGCGGTGGCAACCTTGAAAAAGGCATGCCTTCGTGCATCGGTTGCCACTCGCCTAATGGCGCAGGCCTTGCAGCGGCAGGCTTCCCTCACTTGAGCGGCCAGCATGCGCAGTATGTCGCCAAGCAGCTGACTGACTTCCGTGAAGGCAATCGTACCAACGACGGTGATACCAAGATCATGCAGAGCATTGCTGCCAAGCTCAGCAACAAGGATATCGAAGCGGTTTCCCAGTACATCCAGGGCCTGCACTGATCCGGGCAGTACGTTAACGCTCGATTAATCCCGCGATGCAAGCATAAAAAGGGTGGCTTAGGCCGCCCTTTTTTGTGGCCGGTGCCGTTACACTAACGAACTCATGCCCGCGTAGACCTGTCACAACAAAGGTCGCGTGAGGCGACTTTATTTGTCCAGGAGTAAAGCATGCGTAATCTGATCCTCAGCGCCGCTCTCGTCACTGCCAGCCTCTTCGGCATGACCGCACAAGCTGCCGACGTGCCGCTTGAAGCCGGTAAGACCTACGTTGAATTGGCTAACCCTGTACCTGTATCGGTACCCGGTAAAATCGAAGTGGTGGAGCTGTTCTGGTATGGGTGCCCGCATTGCTACGCCTTTGAACCGACCATCAACCCATGGGTTGAGAAATTGCCTTCCGATGTGAACTTCAAACGTATTCCGGCCATGTTCGGCGGCCCTTGGGATGCACACGGCCAACTGTTCCTGACCCTGGAAGCCATGGGTGTGGAGCACAAGGTTCACAACGCCGTCTTCGACGCGATCCAGAAACAAGGCAAGCGCCTGACCAAGCCTGATGAAATGGCTGACTTCGTCGCAACCCAGGGTGTAGACAAGGACAAGTTCCTGGCCACTTTCAATTCCTTCGCCATCCAGGGCCAGATCAAGCAGGCCAAGGAACTCGCGCAGAAGTATGGCGTGCAGGGCGTTCCAACCATGATCGTCAACGGCAAATACCGTTTCGACCTGGGCACTACCGGTGGTCCTGAAGCGACCCTCAATGTTGCCGACCAACTGATCGCCAAAGAGCGCGCAGCCAAGTAAGGGGCCTGTCATGCGCCGCTGGGGTACCGAACGCGTTGTTGGCCTGCATGACGCGCGGGTCAATGAGCATCACCTGGAATCCACGGGCTTGCCGGCAGATAGCCGGTTGCGCCTGCTCAGCTTCAATATCCAGGTCGGTATCAGTACCGAAAAATACCGGCACTACCTGACCCGTGGCTGGCAGCATCTGCTGCCTCACAATGGGCGGGCCGGTAACCTGCAAAAGATCGGCAACCTGCTCAACGACTTTGACCTGGTCGCCTTGCAGGAGGCCGACGGCGGCAGCATACGCTCGGGCTACATCAACCAGGTCGAGCACCTGGCTCAGCTCGGTGCCTTCCCCTACTGGTATCAGCAACTCAATCGCAACCTCGGGCGTCTGGCGCAGCACAGTAATGGTGTGCTGAGCCGCCTTAAACCGACCGCCATCGAAGATCACCCACTGCCGGGCCCCAAGGGCCGGGGAGCGATTCTCGTGCGTTTCGGTGAAGGGCCGGAGGCCTTGGTGGTGGTGATGATGCACCTGGCGCTCGGGGGGCGTACGCGCAACCTGCAACTGGCCTACGTGCGCGAGTTGATTGGCAACTACAAGCATCAAGTGCTGATGGGTGACATGAACACCCATGCCAACGACCTGTTGCAGAATTCCCCGTTGCGGGACCTCGGGCTACTGGCGCCGCAAGTCGAAGCCACGTTTCCCAGCTGGCGTCCGCAGCGTTGTCTTGACCATATCCTGCTCAGCCCGACCCTCACACTCGAAAGTGTGCAGGTGCTGGCGCAGCCTATCTCCGATCACCTGCCGGTCGCGGTAGAGATTCGTCTGCCGGGTTCGCTCACGGTTGATGCATTGCCCGCGTTGAGCCCCGGCCCTCGCGGACCCCTTGCATGAGCGACGACGCCCAGCGCTGGAAAGAAAAATACCTGTTAAGCATCGAGCAACAAGAAAAGCTCGAACGTCGCTGGGCCTCTCGCCTCGACCTGCTGCGCCGAGGGTTGGTACGCAGCACGCTGGCTGCTGAGGGCACCGACCGCGCGGTCGATCAATGCATGAAGGAAATGCGCGATGTCGTGCGCACGGATGATATGGACGCCGCCCTTGCTGCCTTGTTGCCGCGACTGGAAAAAGCCGTGCTGGATTCAGAGCAGCGCCGCGAAACGCGTGTCGACCAGATGGGTGCTGCGCTGACGGCCCTGGTGACGCAGTTGCAAAAACTGCCGCTGCCCCGTGAAGTCGCGCGCCCGCTGAAAACCTTCGCTAAGCAGTTGGATGGCCGTGTCGGCCAGGCGCGCGAGATTCCGCTGTTGCTCAGTGAGTTGAGCGCCCTGCAAGGGCAAGCGTTGAATAATCTGGAGCCGGAGGGTGAAGCCACGCGCTCCGGGCCGGGCCTGCTGCAACGCCTGTTTGGCACTCGGGAGGCCAGCACTGAGGCGCCAGTGGGCGAACCAGCGTCGCCGCCGTCCGCGCCGCCGCCTGTTGCTACCCAGGTCGCAGCCGAACCAGCACCCCAAGCGCCTGCACAATCCGAAGAGTTGGCCCAAGCCTTGCGGGCCTTTGCGCCGCTGCCGGCAGCCCCTGAGTCTCAACCTCAGCTTGCGCCTGCTGCGCCTGCCGTGTCAGTCGCGCCCGTCAAGGCTGTACCGGTCGCAGAGGTTGCCGGTGCCGCGAAAGTCGCCAGCGAAACCTTCGTATTCGAGGCTCCGGCCCAGGCCACTCCTGTCGCGCAGCCGATCAAGGCAGCTGAGACCGAGGTCTCTGAACCGGCGATCCAGGAGCCAGCACCCGAAAGCGCACTCGCTGCCTTTATCGAGGCGCCCGACGTGCTGATCGATGCGCCAGACGAGACCACTATCGGCAGCCTGTCCCTGCCGCCCGTCCTGGAGAGTGCCGATCCTGACGAGCTGCAATCGGATGGCGTCTACGCGCTGCCCGATTCGCCTGAGCCGTCCTACAGCTCCGTGGCCAAGCACATCGAAGACACATTGCTCGGCCTGCTGGAAGACCTGTCCCTCCCCGAACGCCATCGGCCCCAGGCCGAAGCCATGCGCGAACGCCTGGCCCATGGGCTGAACTGGTACGAATTGCTGCCGATTCTCGATGACCTGGCCGTGCTGATGCTGGCGGTCACCGACAGCGGCCAGCATGAGTTCGAGGCTTACCTCAAGCAATTGAACGAGCGGCTCGAAGCGTTCCAGGGGCATTTGCAGGTGGCCAGCGACGGCCATGCCGACAGCCGCTCAGCAGCCCGTGAGCTGGACACGCAGATTCGCGAGCAGGTCGACGGCCTGCAAAGCAGCGTGCAGGAAGCGGCTGACTTGGACAGTCTCAAGAAGGTGCTCGAAAGCCACCTTGAAGGCTTGCTCGGCACCATGGATGAACACCAGCAGCAGCGCGACCAGCGCGAGCAGGAATTGTCCACGCGGCTCAAGGGGCTGGCGGAGCGCGTCGCCAATATGGAACAGGAGGCCCAGGGCTATCGCGAGCACCTGGAGGTGCAACGCCAGAAGGCCCTGATCGACCCGCTCACCGGCCTGCCCAATCGTGCGGCCTGGAGCGAGCGCTTGGACCATGAGGTGAACATCTGGCATCAGCGTGGCAACAGCCTGTCGCTGGCGATGCTGGATCTCGACCACTTCAAGCGCATCAACGACGGCTATGGTCACCTGGCGGGTGACAAAGTGTTGAAGATCATCGCCAACGTATTGCGCAAGCGCCTGCGTCCGGGCGACTTCATCGCGCGTTTTGGCGGTGAGGAGTTTGTCTTGCTGATGCCGGACTCATCCCTGGCGGATGCCTTGGCGGTGGGTGGCATGCTGCGCGCTGCCATCGAGGCCTGTCCGTTTCACTTCAAGGGCGAGCCGGTGACAATCACGGTGTCGATGGGGGTGGCGCAGTTCCAGCCTGGCGAACGCAGTGAGCTGGCACTCAAGCGCGCCGACGAGGCGTTATACCGCGCTAAGGCGGCAGGGCGTAACCAGGTGCAGGCGGCCTGAAAGATGTTCCATTTTGTAATTTGACCGCCAGGCAAGAAGCCGTACGTTACACTGTTGCATTATTGTCTTCAGCGTACTGTCTTCCGCCATGAAATCCCTGTGCTTCGCCTTTGTGTTTCTCCTGCTCGCCGGCTGCGCCAGTGGCCCGCGTCTGGATACCAGCCACCCTTCCGTGAACCACGACAACCGTGTGCAATTCGTTGTCGTGCATTACACCTCCACCAACCTTGAGCGCTCCCTGGCCTTGCTCACGCATGGCCAGGTCAGCAGCCATTATCTGATCGGCGACGACGCCTCTGCCACCATCTATAAGCTGGTGGACGAAAGCCAGCGCGCCTGGCATGCAGGGGAAAGCGAGTGGATGGGCCGAACCTGGCTGAACTCCAGCTCCATCGGCATCGAAATCGTCAACCCGGGGTATCGCGACACGCCGACGGGGCGCGTGTGGTACCCGTATTCCGAAGCCCAGGTGAAATCCCTGGTGGTGTTGCTCAAGGACATCAGCAAACGCAATGGCATCGACCCCAGGAATATCATTGGGCATAGCGACATCGCGCCGCTGCGCAAGCTGGATCCGGGTCCGTTGTTCCCGTGGAAGCGCCTGGCTGACGAGGGCTTGGGGATCTGGCCCGATGCGCAGGCCGTCGCCCGCTTCCAGTTGCAGTACACCACCGATCTGCCGAGCATCACCTGGTTCCAGGAAGAGTTGGCCCGCCTGGGCTACCAGACGCCGCAAACCGGCGAGCTGGATGTCGCCACGCGCCACGTGATCGCCGCATTCCAGATGCACTTCCGGCCGTCGTTGTTCGATGGCACACCGGATGCGGAAAGCGCCGCCATCCTGCGTGCCCTGAATCGCCGTTGAATCTGCGAACAAGCGTGCTTGTGGCGCCCCCGCAAGCCCGTGACGGCTACACGCAGCGGGACGGCGCGACCCTTCGACAGCACTCGCGCCACTGCGAGCCAGGCGCCTACAAGGGCAGTGCCATGTAGAACTGCGTGCCCTGCCCCGGCCGCGAGTACACGCCCATGCGACCGCCGTGCAGCTGCACAATTTCCTTGCACAGCGCCAAGCCGAGGCCGGCGCCGCCTTTCTTGCGGCCCACCTGGACGAAGGGTTCGAAGATACGGCCTTGCTGGCCATAGGCGATACCTTCGCCATTGTCCTCGACGCTGATAATCACCCGTTCGCCATGTCGCCGGGCCTGCAAGCGAATCTGCCCGCCTTCGGCGGTATGGCGAAGGGCGTTGCCCAACAGGTTATCGAGCACGCGCTCCAGCTGAGCCTGGTCGGCATACAACCTCGGCAAGTCGGCTTGGGCTTCAACCAGCAATTCGATATGTTGCGCATTCGCCGGTTCAGCGAAGCGGGCACGTGCATGCTCCAGCAAGTCAGTGACATCGCACGGGCCCAGGGTGAGTTTTTGCAGACCGTTCTGATAGCGCGAGAAGTTGAGCAGGTCATTGATCAATTGCATCAGGCGCTGCATTTCTTCATTGACCGTATCCAGCAGGTCCGCTTCCCGCGAGTCTTCAGGAAACTTCGCGCGCTCGCGAAACAGACCAAATGCCATGTGCATACCGGTCACTGGCGTACGCAGTTCATGAGAGGCGCGTAGCACGAATTCGCTGCGTACCCGTTCAAAGGCGCGCTGCTCGGTCACGTCATGCAGCACCATCACTGCGCCGAGGATGTGGCCTTGGGTATGGCTGACCGGCGTCAGGCTGTAGGTCAGCAGGCGCAATTCACCTTCGACTTCCACTTCCAGGTCCTCGGGCGCCCGCTCCAGGTTGCCGCCGCGCAGCACCAATTGAAGCTGTTCATCCATTTCAGGGCGCCCCAGTGCTTCGCTCAAGCCTTGGCCAAGACGTTCCTCGTCCCAACCCAACTGGCGCTGTGCGACGGGGTTGAGGTGTTCCAGATGGCCCTGGCGGTCAATCATCAACAGCCCGTCATCGATGCTGTCGAGCACGGCTTGCAAGCGCTGCTGACCGGCCAATAGCTCGTCGACATTGGTTGCCTGATGTTGGCGCAATGCCTCGGCCATGATGCCGAAGCGGCGGGTCAGTTGGTTCATCTCCGCGGCCGACGAGATGGGCAGCGTTACTTCGAAATCGCCCTGCCCGATCTTGTCCGCCGCCTTGGCCAAGGCTTCGATCGGCCCGCCAAAGCGCCGTGCGATGCCATGGGCGGTGATGAAACCGATGATCAGCACCGCCAGGCCGACCAGGCCCAGCAGTCCGGCGATCAACAACGCACGGTCACGGGATTTGTGCTCGCTGGTGTTGATATTCTCCAGGGCGCGCTTGTGTTCGGCGAGCAGGCCATTGCGCAACGCATTGAAGGATTCGGTGAGCTTTTCGTTCTTATTGTGGGCAAGCGAGGTTTGTTGGGAGTCCTCGAATGCCTTCAGGAACTGCTGGTAGTCAATTCGCGCCTGGCTGAACCCGCTGGCGAGGCCATCTTGCTCCTCATGGGCGATGCCTTGGTTCAGCAGCTCGAAATAGTACTGCTTGGAGGTTTGCAGGGCCGCCAGGTCCGGAGGCTTATCCAGCATCAGGATCAACTGGTCCCCCAGGGTTTGTTGCAACTTCAGGCCCAGGTCCAAGGTGATGAAGTTGCTGCGGATCAGCGACTCCTGGCTCTTGGCCATTTGCATCACACTGACCAGGCCCAGGATCAACCCCAGCAAGGCGACGGTAATCAGCGCGGAGATACTCAAGAACAATCGAGTGCGCAGTGTCATCGCTAGCTTCATAAGGTACCGCTCACAGGTTGTACTGTTTGCGTTTGCGGTACAGGGTCGATGCGTCGATGCCTAGGGTTCGGGCCGCCTGGTCCAGGGTATCGCTGGTGGCCAGTACCGCGCCGATGTGAGCTTTTTCCAGTTCATCCAAGCTCAACGCCGCGCCAATCCGCGGCGCATTGTTGGTCGGTTGCTCGGCCATGCCGAGATGGCTGATTTCGACTTTTTCCTGAGGGCAGATAATGCTGGCGCGTTCCACCACGTTGCGCAGTTCGCGGATATTGCCCGGCCAGCGATAGTTCAGCAGGGCCTCGCGGGCCTCGTCGCTGAAGCCGCGTGCCGGACGGGCATACTCCTTGACGAAGCGCGCCAGGAAGCGGTCGGCCAGGGTCAGGATGTCTTCACTGCGTTCGCGCAACGGCGGCAGGTGCAGGGTGATGACATTGAGGCGGTACAGCAAGTCTTCGCGGAAGCGACCGTCGCGCACCATGTCTTCCAGGTTCAGGTTGGTAGCCGCGAGGATGCGCACATCGGCGCGCCGGGTCACCGGGTCGCCCACGCGCTCGTATTCCTTGTCCTGGATGAATCGCAGTAATTTGGGCTGTAAAGTGAGGGGAAAGTCGCCGATTTCGTCAAGAAACAACGTGCCGCCGTCCGCCTGGTTGACACGCCCCAGGGTACTCTCGCTGGCGCCGGTGAAGGCTCCGCGGCTGTGCCCGAACAATTCGCTTTCCATCAGTTCCGCCGTCAGAGAGGGGCAGTTGATGGTGACGCAGGACTTCTTCGAACGTTTGCTCCAGCCGTGAATAGCACGAGCGAGCTCGCCTTTACCCGTGCCGGACTCGCCGAGGATCAGGATATTGGCATCAGTCCCGGCCACCTGGCGTGCGGTTTCCAGCACCACCATCATCGCCGGGCTATGGGAGTCGAGGCCGTCCTTCGATTGGCGGACTGCGCCCTCAAGGGCTTCCAGGCGCGCGGAGAGCTGGCGCACTTCCAACTGCTTGGCGGTGGCCAGGCGCAACTGGTCCGGGCTGCAGGGCTTGACCAGGTAGTCGGCAGCACCGGCCTGGATGGCATCCACGGCCGTATCGACCGCCGAATGCGCGGTCACAATCACCACGCGCATCCAGGGGGCTTGAATTCGCATTTGGGCCAATACATCCAGGCCGTTGTCTTCGCCCAGGCGCAGGTCCAGGAAGCACAGGTCGAACACCTGGCGCTGCATCAGGGTATCGGCTTGGGCGGCGCTGTTGGCGGTGGCCACGGTGTAGCCTTCATCTTCCAGGCAATAACGGAAGGTGCGGAGGATCGCGGATTCGTCATCCACTAAAAGAATACGGCCTTGAAGTTCCTTGGCTGATTCCATCTGTCCCGCGCTCCTTAAACTATGAATGATGGTGTTTAGTCCCGTAATAATCGGGCAAGTTGCATGGTTTATTCTGATCGATAAAAGGCAAGGTCGTGCAGGTATCTGCATGTCTTCCTACAAGGCCTACCTGATGGCGTTTTCATGCCGTCTTGCCACTTCGGCAACGCAGTTTCTGTTTTCGATCCATCGATCCGACCGTTGGCTATCGTGCATTTCGCACGGCCCACACGGAGGCATCGTGCAGGATGCTGGGCCTTATCCCTAGATAAAATATTTAACTCATTGTTTTTATTGAGTTTTATTTTGTAAAAAAGCTGGCATGCGCTCTGCAATACCTCTCCCAAGAGTGTCATGAACGAATAATCAGAATGCGGGAGAAATGCAGCATGACTCGCCAAAGCCTCAGCCACTTGCATGTATCGCCACTGCGCTTGCAACAAGGTCTGTTTGCCAGCCTGGCCCTGATGGTCACGTTGATTGGCGGCCAGCAACTGCAGCATTGGCAGCACGGTCAGCAGCAAACCCCGCATTTTGAACGTCCAGTGATGACGCAGACCCATTTCCGTTCCGTTGGCAGCGTTTCTGCCGATGCAACAGCCCCGCAGCTGCGGATGGTTGACCAGGATTCATCCCTGAGTGAACTGCCATCCCAGGAGCGCTGGGTGTTCTAGGCAACAAAAGGCCGCTCGAGTCGAGCGGCTGTACGGCACTACCGCTGTTACCCCTATAGAAGCGTAAGGAGAATCACCATGTTGAGTTGGGCAATCACATTTCTGATCATCGCCATTGTGGCTGCAGTCCTGGGCTTCGGTGGTATCGCGGGCACCGCAACGGGTATCGCCAAGATCCTGTTTGTCGTTTTCCTGGTGATGTTCATCGCTTCGTTCTTCTTTGGTCGTCGCGGCCGAGGCTGAATATGACCACTTTGTCTCTCAAAGCCATAGCTGCCGTCCTGCTCCTGGGCGGCAGCGGCCTGGCAATGGCCGCCAACGACGGTCAGACCCGGGCCAGCGAATTGCTCAGCACGGACCCGCAATACCGTGAAACCTGGCAAAGCGTGGTGAAGAAAGAAGAACGCCTGCCGGAATGGGTGATGAACCTGTCCGGTGCGGCGGAGCAAATGAATGCTGTCGAGGAGGATGGCGACAAGTACTTGGTCGGGCCGCTCTGTGAAACCGCGGACACGTGCCGGAATAAGCGCTTGATCGTTGCCTTCAGCTTCGACAAGGAAGATGCCTACGCCATGTTGGTGGAAGTCCCCGCCGGTTTGCCGGCAGATAAATCCCCGACGCGACACGCCGATTACCGTTTTATCGGTAAGCCGGATGAGGGCATGAAAAAGCTGCTGATGGAACAGCTGAAGAAAGATCCGAATTGGTACTAGGTTCCGTCTGACGCGTCTGGCGTCTACGGGGCTGGCGTCCATAGAAAGAAGCCCCTCGCTTCTTTCTGTTTGCATCGCCCGCCAGGGGTGATGCATGACCAGGGGGCCGGGTTGTTCTGATCAATCGAGATCGGCGTGACCTACGGGTACAGGGAGTACCTGCGCAAGGGCCGGGTCAGGCGAAAAGCTGCGGCGCAAGTTCACAAGTCCTCAAGCTTGCTGAACTTGCGACGGGCTTATTAAGCCCCCCTCGCCTCCCATACCGTCCATAGCCGAGAAACTTCTTTTTGCGCTCCCTCAACCATTACTTGGTGTGTCGGTGGAGACCATCCATCGAGAAAGTTTTGTCTGCGCTATAGGCCATTTCTGACATGACCCCTCTGAATTCCCAGGCATTTTTGCCGTAGACCACAACTCGCCCTGAATCTCTGTGCGAGCCTGAATCGGCCAGTTCACGGCATATTCACCTGGCAATCTGTCGCATTTGAACTGACCGTTCGGACAGTTATTATTCAAAAAAGTCATGCCGATTCGGCATGGGGTAGGCGTTTACGGCATTAGACGTCGCCCCCTTGCATGGGAATAGTTGCGCCTTTTTTCGCCTGCCAGTAAGCCATTTCGGCCACGCTGCGGTGACCTTCCATGGAGGCAGATGCACTCACTTTTTCGCTTCCGAGCGTTCCAGATGGCGCATGTGCCTTAAGTCCACTTGAAGTAAGGGTAATGACATGAAGAAGGCAAAGCTAAGCCTCGCCTGGCAGATCCTCATCGGTTTGGTACTGGGGATCGCAATCGGTGCAGTGCTCAACCATTTCAGTGCTGAAAAGGCCTGGTGGATCAGCAATGTGTTGCAGCCGGCAGGCGATATCTTTATCCGCCTGATCAAGATGATCGTGATCCCGATTGTGATTTCCTCGCTGATCGTCGGCATTGCCGGGGTGGGTGACGCGAAAAAACTCGGTCGCATCGGCGTCAAAACCATTCTTTACTTCGAGATCGTCACCACCATCGCCATTGTGGTCGGTTTGCTCCTGGCCAACCTGTTCCACCCCGGTGCCGGCATCGACATGAGTACCCTGGGTACCGTCGATATCTCCAAGTACACCGCCACTGCCGCCGAAGTGCAGCATGAGCATGCGTTCATCCAGACCATCCTCAACCTGATCCCTTCGAACATCTTCGCCGCCGTGGCCCGTGGCGAAATGCTGCCGATCATCTTCTTCTCCGTGCTGTTCGGCCTGGGCCTGTCGAGCCTCAAGCCGGAACTGCGCGAGCCGCTGGTGACAATGTTCCAGGGCGTGTCCGAGAGCATGTTCAAAGTCACCCACATGATCATGAAGTACGCCCCTATCGGCGTCTTTGCGCTGATCGCGGTGACCGTCGCCAACTTCGGCTTCGCATCGTTGCTGCCGCTGGCCAAGTTGGTGATCCTGGTTTACGTCGCCATCCTGTTCTTCGCCTTTGTGATCCTGGGCCTGATCGCTCGCCTGTTTGGCTTCTCGGTGATCAAGCTGATGCGCATCTTCAAGGATGAACTGGTGCTGGCCTATTCCACCGCCAGCTCCGAAACCGTGCTGCCACGGGTGATCGAGAAGATGGAGGCCTACGGCGCGCCAAAGGCTATCTGCAGCTTCGTGGTACCGACCGGTTACTCGTTCAACCTCGACGGATCGACCCTGTACCAGAGCATCGCGGCGATCTTTATTGCCCAGCTGTACGGCATCGACCTGTCGATCGGCCAGCAGTTGATGCTGGTACTGACCCTGATGGTCACCTCCAAAGGCATCGCCGGTGTACCGGGCGTTTCCTTCGTGGTGCTGCTGGCCACCCTGGGCAGTGTGGGCATTCCGCTGGAAGGCCTGGCATTCATTGCCGGTGTCGACCGCATCATGGACATGGCGCGTACCGCACTCAACGTCATCGGCAACGCGTTGGCGGTATTGGTGATCTCCCGTTGGGAAGGCATGTACGACGACGCCAAGGGCGAGCGCTACTGGAACTCCCTGCCGCACTGGCGCAGCAAGCAAGCGCTGCCGGTCGGTGAGGCCAGCCGCGGCTGAAACCCGCGTGAACGAAACAAACCCCGGGAAATCCGGGGTTTGTCGTTTCTGCCAGCCCCGCTATCATTCGCCCCATCTTTCGGGGGATTCAACTGATGCTCAATGGCCTGTGGCTTGGCTTCTTTGTCGTGGCAATGGTGTCGGCACTGGCGCAATGGCTGATCGGCGGTAACGCCGGTATTTTTGCGGCGATGGTGGAAAGTATTTTCGCCATGGCCAAGTTGTCGGTGGAAGTGATGGTGCTGCTGTTCGGCACCCTGACGTTGTGGCTGGGCTTCCTGCGGATTGCCGAAAAAGCCGGGATTGTCGACTGGCTGGCCAAGGCCCTTGGCCCGCTGTTTCGCCGCCTGATGCCGGAAGTGCCCGCCGGGCACCCTGCCATCGGTTTGATCACGCTCAACTTCGCCGCCAACGGCCTGGGCCTGGACAACGCCGCGACGCCCATTGGCCTGAAAGCCATGAAGGCGTTGCAGGAACTCAACCCTATCCCCAACACCGCGAGTAACGCGCAGATCCTGTTTCTGGTGCTGAACGCATCATCGTTGACGTTGTTACCGGTGACCATCTTCATGTACCGCGCCCAGCAAGGCGCTGCCGACCCCACGCTGGTATTCCTGCCGATTCTGCTGGCCACCAGTGCGTCGACGCTGGTGGGCTTGTTGTCGGTCGCGATCATGCAGCGCCTGCGGCTGTGGGACCCGGTGGTGTTGGCGTACCTGATTCCTGGTGCGCTGGTGCTGGGTGGTTTCATGGCGTTGCTGGCGACCTTGTCAGCCACCGCATTGGCCGGCCTGTCCTCTATCCTCGGCAACCTGACGCTGTTCGGCCTGATCATGCTGTTCGTGGTGATCGGTGCGTTGCGCAAGGTGAAGGTCTACGAGGCGTTTGTCGAAGGGGCCAAGGAGGGCTTCGATGTTGCCAAGAACCTGCTGCCGTATCTGGTGGCGATGCTTTGCGCGGTGGGCGTGTTGCGCGCCTCCGGTGCACTGGACTTCGGCCTTGAAGGCATTCGCCACGTGGTGGCCTGGACCGGTATGGACACGCGCTTTGTCGATGCCCTGCCGACCGCGATGGTCAAGCCATTCTCCGGCAGCGCGGCCCGGGCGATGTTGATTGAGACCATGCAGACGCAGGGGGTGGACAGTTTCCCGGCGTTGGTGGCGGCGACGATTCAGGGCAGTACGGAAACCACCTTTTATGTGTTGGCGGTGTACTTCGGTTCGGTGGGCATCCAGCGGGCGCGGCATGCCGTAGGGTGTGCGTTGCTGGCTGAGTTTGCTGGCGTGGTGGCGGCGATTGCGGTGTGCTACTGGTTCTTCGGTTAAGGCTGGATGCTATCGGGAGCAAGCCCCTCCCACATGTTGATCTGTGAACACATTCAAAATGTGGGAGGGGGCTTGCCCCCGATGAGGCCCTCAGCGTTTCACAGTACCGTTACCCTGCTGAACAACCCATTCCACCACCTGCCTGTTCAACTGATCCCCGGCTTGGCCAAAAGCCGCCACCACCGCCGGCACTTGGGTGTCTGTCACTGCCTGGCGCACTTCAAACCGCCGGCTGGCAATAATCCGCTGATCACTCCCACGCACCAGGCGTGCGTCGAGGCGGATCAACACGTCCACCGCACTGCCCCGGTATTCACTCTGGAACGCCTGCAACTGTCCGCCCAGCTCATAGTCGGCCTGCAGGTTGGTGTCGTCGGTGCTCAACAGGGTCACTCGCCCATCGCGCTGGAACCCGTCCAACAGGCGATTACGCAACAGCACGGGCGCCGGATCGCTCCAGCGTGAGTTCGCATAGCTGCTGATCAAATCGCCATTGGGCACCACGGCGATGCGCGGGCTGTCGAGGAACTCACTGGTCTGCGGCTTGGTCAGGCGCAGCGACCAACTGACCGGCGCTCCCTGGTGGGCGGCCTGGGCCGAGGGCAGTCGGTAGGTGTCCGACGGATCCGCCTTGGGCAGGATCGAGCACGCGCCGAGCAGCGCCAGGGCCAGGGCCACAGGGGCCATTATTTGGTAAGCACGCTTCATGGCGTGAACTCCTTGTTCTTGTCGCTGCCCAGCAGGTAGCCACTGGGGTTGGCTTCCAGGCGACGGGAGATGGCGCGCAGCGAGCCGAGGGTTTCGCGCAGTTCGCGCACGGCCGGCGCCAGTTCGTTAAGACCTTGCATGCCGCTGTTCACCGAATCCTTGTTGTCAGTCAGCAAGGTATTGATGGTCGCGGTGCTCTGCTCAAGGGATTTCATGGCTTGCTCGGCGCTGCCGAATACCTGCTTGCCTTGATCGTTGAGCAGGCCGTTGGCATTGCGCATCAGCGCGGTGGTCTGCTCCAGGGCGGCACCGGCTTGTTTGCTGACCTGCATCAGTTGCTGCATGACCACCTTGATATCGCCACGTTGGTCGGCAATCGCACCGGTAGTTTGTTCCAGATGATCCAGGGTATTGCTGATGCGCTCGACGTTCTGCGCCGAGAACATGTCGTTGGCGTTGTGCAGCAGCAGGTTGATGCTGGTCATCAAGTCGTTGCTGTTATTCAACAGCCGCGCGATAGGCGACGGCGACGCGATGATTTCTGGCAGGTTGCCGTCCTTGCCCTTGAGTTTCGGGCTTTGTGGCGTGCCACCGCTGAGCTGGATGATTGAAGTACCGGTGATGCCGGTCAGGGCCAACTTGGCCTGGGTGTCTTCCTTGATCGGCGTCTGGCCAGAGAGGCGGATGCGCGCGAGCACGCGACGCGGGTCGTTCGGGTCCAGGCGCAGGCTGATCACATCACCCACCTTGATCCCGCTGTACTGCACCGAGCTGCCCTGGGACAGGCCGCTGACCGCCTCGTTGAAGATCACTTCGTAGTCCTCGAAGGCGGTGTCGACGCTGGACTTGGCCAGCCACAGGCCAAACAGCATCGCGCCGACCACCACGATCACGCTGAACAGACCGATCATCACATGATGGGCTCGGGTTTCCATGTCATACCTCGTTGAGCGGTTGAGCGGCATCCAATGCCGCGCGGCCCCGGGGGCCGTGGAAATATTCGTGAATCCAGGCGTCGTTCGTTTCCGAGACAACATCGATGGCGTCGGCCACCAGCACTTTCTTCTGCGCCAGCACCGCCACGCGGTCGGTGATGGTGTACAGCGTGTCGAGGTCATGGGTGACCAGGAACACGCTCAGGCCCAGCGCATCGCGCAGGGTCAGGATCAGTTGGTCGAATTGCGCCGCGCCAATCGGGTCGAGGCCGGCGGTGGGTTCGTCGAGAAACAGGATGTCCGGGTCCAACGCCAGGGCCCTGGCCAGGGCGGCGCGCTTGATCATGCCGCCGGACAGCGACGCCGGGTATTTGTCGGCTGCCGACAGTGGCAGGCCGGCCAGGGCCAGTTTGACCGCTGCCAGGTGTTCGGCATCGGCGCGGCTCAGGCCGGCGTGTTCGATCAGCGGCAGTGCGACGTTCTCGGTGACCGTCAGCGAGGAAAACAGCGCGCCCTTCTGGAACAGTACGCCAAAGCGCCGTTCCACCAGGGAGCGCTCATGCTCCGGCAGGCTTGGCAGGTTTTTGCCGAATACCCGCACCTCGCCTTCGCTGGGCCGACGCAGGCCGACGATGCTGCGTAACAACACGGACTTGCCGCTGCCGGAGCCGCCGACCACTGCGAGAATTTCGCCCTTGTACAAATCCAGGTCGAGGTTCTCGTGCACGCTCTGGCGGCCAAAGCGATTGCACAGTCCACGGACCTCGATCACCGCCTCGCTGGGGGCTCGGGGTAGGCGACTCACCAGTTCATCTCCATGAAGAACAGCGCGGCGACCGCATCCAGCAGAATCACCACAAAGATCGATTGCACCACGCTGGACGTGGTGTGGGCGCCGACTGACTCCGCGCTGCCGCTGACCTTGAAGCCTTCCAGGCAACCGATGGCGGCAATCAGGAAGGCGAAGATCGGCGCTTTCACCATGCCCACCAGGAAATGCTGTACGCCAATGTCCGATTGCAGCAGCGAGAGGAACATTGCCGGCGAAATATCCAGGGTCACGGCACACACCACCCCACCGCCGACAATCCCCGAGAGCATCGCCAGGAACGTCAGCATCGGCAGCGCTACCAGCAGCGCCAGCACGCGTGGCAATACCAGCAGTTCCATTGGGTCCAGGCCCAGGGTGCGGATGGCGTCGATTTCTTCGTTGGCTTTCATCGAGCCGATCTGCGCGGTAAACGAACTGGCGGTGCGACCGGCGATCAGGATTGCGGTGAGCAGCACGCCGAATTCCCGCAGGAAGGAAAACGCCACCAGGTCCACGGTAAAAACGGTCGCGCCGAAGCTTTTGAGCACTGTGGCACCGAGGAAGGCCACCACGGCGCCCACCAGAAACGTCAGCAAGGCAACGATGGGCGCGGCGTCCAGGCCGGTCTGTTCGATGTGGGCGACCATGGGGGTCACGCGCCAGCGCTTGGGGCGCAAGATGCTGCGGGCGAAGGTCTCAAGGATCAGGCCGATAAAGCCCAACAGTTGCTTGCTGTCCTGCCAGACCGCATCCACAGCACGGCCGATACGCGCCAGCACCTGGATGCCGGTGGCCTCCTCCGGGGCTTTCTCCGGCACGCAGAAATCATTGAGTGAGCGGTAGACGGTCTTGAGCAGCGCGCGGTCGGCGGTGGACAGGCTGCAATCGGTCTGTTCGGTCGATTGCTCAATGCGGGCCGGCCCCAGCAGCTCCACCAGCAGCGAAGCACCGGCCGTGTCCAGGGCGCCCAGGCCATTGAGGTCGATGCGCGCGCCAGCGTCGTATTGGCCGTCGAGTTTGTCTGACAGCTTCTTCAGGTTGGCGTAGTGGGCAAGCGTCCAGTCCCCCGTAATCCTGAGCAACGGAGGAGCGGTGGACGTATCGAGGTGGGCTGTGCCGGCCGTGGTGCTACTGGTCATAAGCTCCGAGCTTGTCTGCTATCCACAATGCCTACGTAATAGCACGATATAGCCTACTTTGGGTTGTCCGTTTGTGCTGTGTCAGTCACTTTGAAACGCAACACTCCGATCACCTGCCCGTCTTCGGTCAACACACGCACTTGCCAGCGGCCCACCGCGTCGGGCGGGAAGTTCTGCTTGTGCGTCCAGGCGCGGTAACCCTCCTTGCGGCCACCATGGATATCCAGGGCAATACGGTCGACTTCTTTGCCGTTGAATTTCCATACGTGGTAGATCCGCTCATCCAGCCCGCGTGGTGCGTTGATCGCGGTATAGGCATACAGGCCGCCGCTGCGCAGTTGGGCGGCGCTGACTTCGGTGAGGTCATCGCCCGGCGTGCGGTCTTGCAATTGGGTGCTGATGGCCACTTCGGTCATCCACAGGGTTGCCGGTGGTACCCAACTGCGCAGGAACCAGCCGGCGCAGCCAATGGCCGCCGTGACACCCAGCAGCATCGCCCAGCCTTTGAGGCTGCGCAGTGGCAAGCTCACGGCCAGGCTGGGTATCGACAGCACCATGGCCACGCCGAGGGCGAGCTTGTAGCTCTCGGCCGTCGTCAGGTGCAGGATGATCGGCAGCGCGGTCAGCAGTGCGGCGAACAGGGTCAGGGTATGCAGCGCAAGGAACAGCGAACGCTTGGGCGCCAGCCACTTGTAGTACAGCGGGTCGGTGATCGACACCAGCGCCGCCGCGCCAAGCAGCCCGGTGAAGATCGACTGGCCGCTGTTCCAGGTGGTGGTGACGAAAAAGAACGGCAGTACAAAAAACAGACTTTCCTGGTGGATCATCTGGGTGGCATAGCGCAGCAGCGGTTCGGGGATTTCGCGCTTGAAGACTTTGGTGAACAGCTGGGTAAAGCTGTTTTCCAGCATCAGCCACAGCCAGCTCACCAGCATGATCACTGCGATCCAGCTGGCCATGCCCTGCTGGCGGTCCACCAGGATGAAGCTGCTGACCCCCGATATGAAACCGCCGAGTGCGATCACCCCTGGGTAGCGCTTCATCAGTTCGAGGATGCGCTGGATGTAGTGAGTCAGGTTCGGCATTCGGCAGTCACAGTCTTCGTAGGAAAAAATCCCAGACAGAATAACGTCTTAGCCCTGGGTTGGGTGCCTCATTACAGGATCCGTTTGCGATAGCGGCGCATGCCGATCAACACAGTGGCGATCAGCCCCAGCACCCCGGCGCCGATCCAGCTCAGCCCGTCGTAGCTCAGCAGCGGTTTCTCGATACGCCAGTAGCCTGGCTGCTTGAACGCCTCGCGCATGGCCTGGTTGGTCTGCTCCAGGCTGACGGCCTTGATGCGTTTGGCCGGGTCGCTGAAGCGCCCGTTGTTGTAGTCGCCCGAAGCGCTCCAGTAATAGTCGGCCAGGGCGCTGTTGCCCTGCACGGCCCAGGCCTGGCGAGCGATGGCGGCTTGTTTGAGGCGGGTGAATACCGTGGGGTCGAGCCCGTCCTTGAGCAATTGCGCCTTGAGGTCTTGCAGCACCTGTTCGGCTGCAGGGAGGCTATCGCGCTCGAGGTCGGCGTTCAGGCTCAGGAAACCGACACCACCGAGCACTTCGCGTTCGCTCCAGGGGCCGTAGGACAGCCCATGCTTGAGGCGCAGTTGGCGGTACAGCGCCCAATCCAGGTAATCCTTGAGCAGGTCGTAGGTTTCATCATGCTGGTCGTCCAGTACCGGCTCGGGGAACAGCCAGTGCAGTTTGGCGCTGTCACCGACCCAGCCGTGGATCAGGTCGCGGTGGCTGGCGGCGGCGTGTTGGATTTCCGGCAGGGCCAGGTGCTCGGTCGGCTCGACCGGGTCAAGCGCGCCATAGGTGCGTTCCAGGTAGGCCGGCAGCAGCTTGTCGAGGTCGCCGACGATGATCAGGGTCATGTTGTTGGGGGCGTACCAATTTTTGCGCAGTTGCTCCAGCTGGTTGCGAGTCAGTTGGCCAACCTCGGCGCGTTCGGCACATTTGAGCCCCAGTTCGACGGCCAATTGGTTGCTGGCGGTGTGGCCCAGGTCCTGGCGGTCCAGCAGGCGTTGCAGGTGCGAGTAGTGGCCGCCGTCCTCGCGTTCGACGACTTGCTTGGCGGCTTTGATATTGGCGTCGGTCAGCGTGGTGCGGGTGATGATGGCGAGCAGCAGGTCCAGCACCTTGCGCTGGTTTTGCGCGGGGGCTTCGATCACGAAGGTGGTGTCGGCGTTGCTGGTGTAGGCGTTCCACTCGCCGCCCAGGGCTTGCATGCGGTCTTCCAGATCGCCTTCGCCGCCCCCGTCGATGCCACTGAACAGCAGGTGTTCGAGCAGGTGCGGCAGTTCCTTGTCCTCGCAGCTGAAGTCATCCAGGCCCACGCCCACCACCAGGCGAATGGCCACGTGCCCACGTTCGGTGCCCGGTTTGAGCAGCAACTGCAGGCCGTTGGGCAAGGTGTAGCCCTCGACCTGCAGGCGATCAAAGGCAAAGGCGTGTGCAGAGCCCATGAGCAGGCAAGCGAATAACAGGCGACGCATAACAAGCTTCCTGGCGAGTGAGGTCAGTTTTAACTGACTTCACGGGCCACCGTACGTTCAGGGCGAATGTGTGATGTCGGCAATATCTTCGGCGGAAAGTGCGCCGGTGTCGGAGGTTTCCAAGACTACATAGGCACTGCTGCAAAACAATGAGTTCAAGCGCTTCATGTCGGCAATCAGTTCCAGATGCAGGGAACTGGTCTCCAGGCTCTGTACGATCTTGCGCTGCAAGCGGCTGACGTGAGCGTGTGCCAGGCGGCGTTCCTGGGCGCGGAAGCGGCGCTTTTCGCGCAGCAGTTGGCGGGCGCTTTCCGGGTCGGCACTGAGGAACACCGACAGGCCCAGGCGCAGGTTGGCGATCAGTTGGCTGTGCAGGCCGGTGAGTTCTTCCAGGCCCACTTCAGAGAATTGGCGGCGCTGGGAGGTTTTTTGCTGTTGGACTTTGCGCAACATGCGTTCGATCAGGTCGCCAGCCAGTTTCAGGTTGATCGACAGTTCGATGATTTCTGCCCAGCGGCGGCTGTCCTGTTCGCTGAGGTCTTCGCGGGGCATTTGCGCCAGGTAGAGCTTGATCGCGCTGTAGAGCGACTCGACGTCGTCGCTGAGGCTGCGCATTTCCTGGGTGATGGCCGTCTGTTTTCCGCGCAATACTTCACGCATGGCGGTGAGCATGTTGTCGATCAGGTCGCCCAGGCGCAAGGTTTCCCGCGCGGCGTTGGCCAGTGCCAGGCTCGGCGTGCTCAGCGCCGCGAGGTCAAGGTGGCGTGGCTTGGCCTTGCCGTTGGCCTCTTCACGTTCGGGCAGCAGCCAGGCACATAGCCGGGCCATCGGGCCGATGGTCGGCAACAGGATCAGGCAGCGGCTGACGTTGTAGAGCAGATGGAAGGTGATGACCATGCCTTGGGCGCTGTAGTCCAGGCCGTCCATCCAGCGTACTAGCGGGTCGAGCACCGGGATGATCAGCAGCAGGCCAATCAGTTTGTAGAGCAGGCTGCCCAGAGCCACTTGGCGGCCGGCGGCGTTCTGCATGCTGGTGCTGAGGAAGGCCAGCACGCCACTGCCAATGTTGGCGCCAATCACCAGGCCGATCGCCACGTGCAAGCCGATGACCCCGGCGCCGGCCAGGGTAGCGGTCAGCAGTACAGCGGCGAGGCTGGAATAGGAGATCATCGCGAACAAGGCGCCGACCAAGGCGTCGAGCAGGATGTCGCCGGTCAGCGAGGCGAACAGCACCTTCACGCCTTGCGCATGGGTAATGGGCCCGGCGGCTTCGACGATCAGTTGCAGTGCGAGGATGATCAGCCCGAGGCCGATTCCGACCCGGCCCAACTGCCCTGCCCGCGTCTGTTTGCGCGACAGGAAGAAAATCACCCCAAGAAAAATCAGCAGCGGCGACAGCCAGGACAGGTCAAACGTCAGCACCCGCGCCATCAGTGCGGTACCGACGTCGGCACCGAGCATGGTCGCCAGGGCGGGCATCAGCCCCATCAGCCCTTGGCCGACGAACGAAGTCACCAGCATCGCCGTGGCGTTGCTGCTTTGCACCATGGCCGTCACCAGAATACCGGCGACAAATGCCAGCCAGCGCTTGGACATGTTCTGTCCGATGACTTGGCGCAAGTTGGAACCGTAGACCCGCAGGATGCCGGTACGGACAATGTGCGTGCCCCAGATCAAGAGGGTCACGGCGGAAAGCAGATTGAGCAAGGTCAGCATGCTCGGCCCCCCGTGTGGGTGTGCTCCAACAGGAGCTAAGGAGAATTGCCGCGTGCCGTTCTACGTCTTGTACTTAAGCTGTAGTTGGCGAATGGGCTCTGCGCCAGCATCGCATAGCTAAAGTGGGGATTGAAACAAAACTGTCATGAATTCAGCTTTTTGCAGATGAAAAAATGGGGCGCGAACGCCCCATTTCGGCAGCGGATCAATGTTATTGACCCGGAATGTCCTTGCGCAGTTTCACAGGGTCCTGCTGTTTCTTCTTTTTCGCGATGGCTGTGCGCATCTTGATATTCACCGCTTCCACCGCCAGCGAGAACGCCATGGCGAAGTAGACGTAGCCTTTTGGCACATGCACGTCGAAGGCTTCGGCGATCAGCACGGTACCGACCACCAGCAGGAACGACAGCGCCAGCATCTTCAGCGATGGGTGCTTGTCGATGAAATCGCTGATGGTGCCGGCTGCCAGCATCATCACCAGTACCGCAACGATGATCGCTGCGACCATGACCGGCACATGGGAGACCATGCCGACCGCGGTGATCACCGAGTCCAGCGAGAACACGATGTCGATGATCGCGATCTGGATGATGGTGTAGATGAACTTGCCCCCGGCGCCCTTTGGCTCGTCGTGGGTTTCGTCTTCACCTTCCAGGGCGTGGTACATCTCCTGGGAGCTTTTCCACAGCAGGAACAGGCCACCGAAGAACAGGATCAGGTCGCGACCGGAGATGCCTTGGCCGAAGACCACGAACAGATCGTCGGTCAGGCGCATGACCCAGGTGATCGACAGCAGCAGCAGGATGCGGGTGACCATGGCCAGGGCCAGGCCGAAAATCCGGGTGCGCGCCTGCATATGCTTGGGCATGCGGCTGACCAGGATCGAAATCATGATGATGTTATCGATGCCCAGGACGATCTCGAGGGCCGTCAGGGTGAAGAAGGCAATCCAGATTTCCGGATTGGTCAGCCATTCCATGTGTATTCCTTTGAGCAAATGTTAAACCGCGCAAGCTGCAGCGCCGCGCGGTGAGTGGGTCGGTACGATTATAGAGTGCTGAACAGCGGAAAAATCCCCATCAGCAATGCGGCGAACATTATGCACAGGCATACCAGCACTGCCCACTTGAGGGTGAAGCGTTGGTGATCGCCGAATTCAATGCCGGCCAGGGCCACCAACAGATAGGTCGAGGGTACCAGCGGGCTGAGCAAGTGCACGGGTTGGCCAACGATGGAGGCGCGGGCCATTTCCACCGCGGTAATGCCGTAGTGGCTGGCCGCTTCGGCCAGGACCGGCAGTACGCCGTAGTAGAACGCATCGTTGGACATGAAGAAGGTGAACGGCATGCTCACCAACGCGGTGATTACCGCCAGGTACGGGCCCAGGGCTTCAGGGATGACCGCCAGCAGGCTCTTGGACATGGCGTCGACCATGCCGGTGCCCGACAGGATGCCGGTGAAGATACCCGCAGCGAAGATCAACCCCACCACGGCCAATACGCTGCCGGCGTGGGCGGCGACACGGTCTTTCTGCTGTTGCAGGCACGGGTAGTTGACGATCATCGCGATACTGAACGCCACCATGAACAGCACCGGAAGCGGCAGCAGGCCGGCAATCAGGGTGCCCATCAGGGCCAGGGTCAGGGCGCCGTTGAACCAGATCAGCTTGGGACGGCGGGCGTCCGGGAATTGCGACACGCTGATCTCACTGTGGTCGATCTCGTCGCCTTGCAGGTGCAGTTCACCCAGCCGCGCACGTTCACGCTTGCCGTACATGTAGGCAATCACCAGGATCGCCACCACGCCAGCGGCCATGGCTGGGATCATCGGTACGAAGATGTCCGACGGGTCCACATGCAGCGCACTGGCTGCACGGGCGGTCGGGCCACCCCAGGGGGTCATGTTCATCACGCCGCCGGCGAGGATGATCAGCCCGGCCATGATCCGCGGGCTCATGCCGATGCGCTGGTACAGCGGCAGCATGGCGGCCACGCAGATCATATAGGTGGTAGCGCCGTCACCGTCGAGGGACACCACCAGGGCCAGCACGGCGGTGCCGACCGAGACTTTCAGCGGGTCGCCCTTGACCATCTTGAGGATCTTGCGCACGGCCGGGTCGAACAGGCCGGAGTCGATCATCAGGGCAAAGTAGAGAATGGCGAACATCAGCATGACGCCGGTCGGCGCGAGCTTGGTGATGCCTTCGAGCATCATCGGGCCGATCTTCGGTGCGAAACCCCCGAACAGCGCGAACAGGATGGGCACGATGATCAAGGCGATGAGCGCGGACAGGCGCTTGGTCATGATCAGGAACATGAACGTGATGACCATGGCAAAGCCAAGGAAAGTCAGCATAGGAATACTCCAGGCGTAGCGCGACTAGGGAATGGCGAACCGGGTGGTTCAGCGCAGAACGAAAGGCACGAGGCGTACGGGTGGAGGGGGGACGAACAGGTGGGTACGGGCGGACATCGGGAATCACCATTGTTGTTGTTAACAGCCGGTCTGTTGCCGGCAGTGGGGGGCGATCCTAGACGCGTAAGCTTTCAACCAGCTTTCGCTGGGCAAACGGAGGGTGGTGGGAAGACGCACGGTCTACAGGGATACACAGGTCAAATGTGGGAGAGGGTTGGCTCCCACATTTGGAATACGTTTATCTCGGGCATTTCAGGGCAGTTCGAGCCCGCCGGCGGCCTTGTGCAGTGCCCGCAAATGCTCGCCCACTTGCTTGAGGTTGGCTTCACACGCGGCAATCTCAGCGGCACGGGAGGGCTCCAGCAGCGCCCTCACCTCTTTATCCAGCTCGCCGGTGAGGGATTGCAATTGCTTCTGGCGCTCGGCGCTTTCTGATTCGAGGCGTTTGGATTCCGACGGTTGCGGCAAGCCGTAGCCACCACTGCCCAGCAGTTCCGCCGGGCGGCTGAGGAAGCCGCTGTTGGCGAGGATCTGTTGCAGCGTGGCGTTGGCTTTCTCCATGCCGCCATTTTTCAGCTCACGAGCGCCGAGGTAGCGCTGCTTGACCTCATCCTGGGCCAGCATCAGCTGCTTGCGAAAGCTCGCCTGTTCCAGCAACAGCAGCGCGGCGCTGGTGCGCAGGTCGGCCTGGCCGAACCATTGCCGGCGCTCGGCCGCGCTCAGGGATAACCAGTCTTCAACCTGGGTCTGCTTGATCGGCAGGTGTTTGCGCAGTACATCGAACATCGCCTGGTAGCGTTCGCGGAACGAGTCGAAGTGGTAGCCCAGGCGTAACGCCTCGCGTTTGTCCTTCAGTACGCTGGTGTCCGCCAGGCCGCGTGCCTGCAGGACTTCGAGCAGGCCGTTGGGGGTGATGTTGTCGAGCCCGGTCAGTTGCGGATTGGCGCTGCCGCTGCGCAACAGTTTCAGGCTTTCCACCGCACAGTTGTTAGAGATGAAAAAGTAATTGCCGTCGTAGCTCCAATGCATCTCGGCGGCATGCTCAACGGTGTCGTTGATTTCCTGGCGCGTGAGTTTCAACGGCACCGAGGCCAGGCCGCGCAGCTCGGTCTTGGTGTATTCGTCGATCACCTGGGACAGTGGCAGGACGAACAACCGTGACGGGTACTTGCCCACCAGGCCATCCCAGCTCGACAGCTGCACATCGCCGACGAAGGCGCGGTAGGACAACACCAGGTGCTGGTCCAGGTCCAGCCTGCAATCCGGGCCACGGGGGCGCCCGGGCGCGCAGATCACCAGGCGCAACATGCTGTGGCCCCAGCGGCTCACCAGGTTCTGGTTGGCTTCGGCCAGCAGGTAGTCGATCTCATACACTCGCTCCGGATCGACCTGGCCCAGGGGCGTCTTGGCGAAATCGTTACCGGCGTTGAGGAAGGCGTAAGTGCTTGCGCAGGTGTCCTGTGCCGGTGGTGCCCAGCCGAAGTGTTGCTGGTAATAGCGGAACAATGACGGGCGACGGCAGGCGTAGCTTGGGTCGAGGAGAAAGTACTCCATGTTGACCGCAACGAACTCCAGCGGGCTGGTGGTTTCGTAGATATCCGGGCTGCGCGCGACCTGGTGGTTGTGCTGTTCACGCTCGCCGCGGCGGCCGACGTATTGCGGCCAGCCGGCGAGGTCCAGCAGGCGCGGGTCGTCACTGAGGGTGAAACGGCGATCGTTCTGGCCACGGCATTGGTCAGGCAGGCCGATCAAGCCGGTGATGTTGTTCTGGCGGCTGCAACGCTGGATCAGTGTGCGTTCGTCTTTGGACCAGAGGCGCGCACGGTCATAGATGTGGGTCAGTTCATGCAGCACGGTGGCGAGCATTTCCCGGCGCACGGTGCCGTGGGGGCGGTTGGTCTTCTGGGTGGCGGCGCTGCCGTCGGTCAGGCTGGCGAGAAGGTTGCGGTTGAGGTCCAGCTCGGACACCAGGGAAGCCTGGCCATAGGCGTTCCCGGGCATTTGGTCGGTCCAGCCGACATCGATGCGCCGGTCCAGCTGTTCGATGAAGCGCGGCGGCAAGGAGCGCATCGCCTCATCAAGCAATGCCTGGCTGGCCTGCTGTTCAGCCGGGCTCAAGCCATCGGTCTTGAGCCGCAGTTGCAGGCTGGCCTGGGCGGTGCTGGCACACAGCAGCACAACCCCGGCCAGGAGCCAGGCGTTAATGCGCCTCACAGAGCGAGAATGGCTTCGGCGAGGGTCTGGTCACTGGCGTCGCGGGCTTCCGGTACGCGGGTCCGCAGGGTGTCAAAGGCGGCTTCCAACTGTGCACCGCGAATTTCGCCATTGGTGGCGACGAAGCTGGCGGCATCATCGTGGGCTTCGCGCACGATTTTGGAGTCGCGGATGGAGGTGGTGGTGTCCGAGGTGAAATCAATGGTGCGGCCAGAGGCGCGAACAATGATGTTACTGGTGGCCACCAAGGTATGCGCCTGGGCAACGTCTGCCAACAACAGCAGGCCAAGGGTGGCGGCGATCAGCGGGCTACGCATGGAATGACTCCGAAATACAAAGATGATTATTGGACGAGAATTGCTTGCGCCAGTTCAAGGTCGCTGGCGTTAAGTTTTGGCTGGGTACGGCGCAGATAATCCAGCGCTGACTCCAGTCGGGCCCCCCGCCATTGGCCGTCGGTGGCAATGAATGCGGCAGCGTCATCCTGGGCGGCCATTATCAGCTTCCTGTCAAACGGCGCGGAGGTCACCTTGCTGGTGGCGTACGCGCTCACGACGGTACTCTGGGTGGTCAGGTCAAAGGCCGAAGCCGTCGACGACCAGCAGGCCGAAAACAACACAGGAACAATCAACAGGCGGAATGAAAAAGCCATGGGACTCGACAACTGAAAGCGAGCGCCAAGGCTAGCGCAATGCCCGGGCGAGAGCCAGTCCGATGGCATTCAGGGAGCGGCGCTCGCTCCCTGCGTGCTGCGACTTAGATGGCCAGGATAGCCTGGGCCAGTTGTGCGTCAGTCGCGGCGTTCAGTTGTGGCGCTTGTTGGCGGATCTGGGCCAGGGCGCTTTCCAGCTTCACCCCACGAATGGCGCCTTCGCTGGCGACAAAGCTGGCGGCGTCGTCACGGGAGGCGCGCACGACTTTGTTGTCACGCAGCGATGAAGTGGCATCGGAGCTGGCGTCGGAGGTGGCTTTCAGTGCGCCAACGATGGAGTCGGTGGTCACAATGAAACTGCTCGCATTGGCATTGGCAGCCAATACCAACAGGGCGGCAGCACTCAGCAGGCGAAGACGGGACATGGGGGACTCCTGTAGATAAATGGAAAAAGCGGCGCAGAGTGGCCACATGTGAAACGGGCACTGTCGTTGCTATTGAGCATCAGACGCCCGTTCTACAAGGTTCGCCACGTGGTGAGTGGATATTAAGCCGCCGCTTGTCCGTTCGGAAAGCCTCTTGACCGTCTAGTCACGCCAGAACGGTTTGGCCAGCTCTGCCATTCGGTCGGCGTGGCTGATGCCGGCATCCGACAGTTCCCGGGGATCGAGTTGTGCCAGCTGGCGCCGCTCATAGTGACGTCGTACCCACCTGGCGAATGCTGAAGCAGTAAGGATAAGCAGCCGTTTGCTGGACGAAGGACGGAGGTTCATGACGGGGCTTCCATGATTGCTGAAGCACCATGGTGTGCGAGTCCCCGCTGCCGAAACAGGTACACCGGAGTTAAATTGTACTGCTTAATTGTTGTTTTATTTAAACTGTACCGGTTGAGATGAAAGGCTTCTGTTCGGCGATCAAAAAAGCCAGGCCCCAGATACAACAAAGCCCGCCTCCGGTTACCCGGGGCGGGCTTTGTTTTGACAAATCAGGTTGCTGGCAGTGGACCCGTCAGGTCAGGGCCAGCGAGCGCCAATCAGCGCCAGAACGGCTTGCTCAGCTCTTCGTAGCGTTGAGCTTCGCTGATACCGGCGTCAGCCAGCAGACGCGAATCCAGGCGAGCCAATTGATGGCGGCTGGAGATGCGGCGCTGCCACAGCATCAGGTTGGCGAGAACGCGCAGAGGCAGGGAAGCCTGGGTGTTTACAGCTTTTTCTTCGAAGAACAGATCGGAACTGAGTGTACGTTCCATGATGACATCCTTCCGCTTGTGGCGGGATTAGGTAGTGGTTTAACTGATGCCAATGATCCTCCTCCGACACAAGACTCTCTAGATACAGTTCACCTGTATTGTGAGGGGCCAGTTAACTGTTTATAGCGGCTGTACTGTACGGAAATGGAGCAACTGTACCTGTACGCACTGAAATAGTGCGAAATAGGTGTTTTCGATGATGAGTGTGGGATATTTCGGTAGGAAATGACCGGTACAGCAGTACAGTTTTTTGCAAAAAGCTCAGTCAGACAGCCGAGCTGATGAAACTGTGTTTGCATCAGCTCGGATCTGTACCAATCACGCCTTGAGCATATGCCCGGTTTCTTCCAGATTGATGTGCCAGCTCAGTGCTTCGCGCAGGATGTGCGGGGTGTGCCCGCCGATGGCGCAGGCCGATTCGAAGTAGCTGTTCAGCGCATCGCGGTAAGCCGGATGTACGCAGTTGTCGATGATGACCCGTGCACGCTCCCGGGGCGCCAGGCCACGCAGGTCAGCCAGGCCTATCTCGGTCACCAGGATGTCGACGTCATGTTCGGTGTGGTCCACATGGCTGACCATCGGCACCACGCTGGAAATCGCACCGGCCTTGGCAATCGACTTGGTGACGAAGATCGCCAGGTGCGCGTTGCGCGCGAAGTCACCCGAGCCGCCAATCCCGTTCATCATTCGCGTACCGCACACGTGGGTAGAGTTGACGTTGCCGTAGATGTCGAACTCCAGCGCGGTGTTGATGGCGATGATACCCAGCCGGCGAACTACTTCCGGGTGGTTGGAGATTTCCTGTGGGCGTAGTACCAGCTTGTCCTTGTAGTGTTCCAGGTTGCCGAACACGTTGGCGTTGCGCCGTTCCGACAAGGTGATCGAGCTGCCGGAGGCGAAGCTCAGCTTGCCCGCGTCAATCAGGTCGAACGTCGAGTCCTGCAGGACTTCCGAGTACATGGTCAGGTCTTCGAACGGCGATTCGATCAAGCCGCACATCACCGCGTTGGCGATGTTGCCGATGCCAGCCTGCAACGGGCCGAGCTTGTTGGTCATGCGTCCGGCGTCCACTTCCTGCTTGAGGAAGTTGATCAGGTGATTGGCGATCCCTTGGGTGTCGTTGTCCGGTGGTGTCACGGTCGAGGCGGAATCGGCCTTGTTGGTGATCACGATGGCGACGATCTTCTCCGGTGGGATCGGGATCGCGGTGCTGCCAATGCGATCGTCGACGTTCACCAGCGGGATCGGTGTGCGGGTTGGCCGATAGGTCGGGATATAGATGTCGTGCAGCCCTTCCAGGTTCGGGTTGTGCGCCAGGTTGATCTCGACGATGACCTGCTTGGCGAAAATTGCGAAGCTGGCCGAGTTACCCACGGAGGTGGTGGGCACGATATGGCCTTGTTCCGTGATCGCAACGGCTTCGATCACGGCAATGTCGGGCAGCTTGAGTTGGTTGTTGCGCAGTTGCTCGACGGTCTCTGACAGGTGCTGGTCAATGAACATCACCTCGCCGGCGTTGATGGCCTTGCGCAAGGTGCTGTCGACCTGGAACGGCATGCGCCGGGACAGCACGCCAGCCTCGGTCAGTTGCTTGTCCAGGTCGTTGCCCAGGCTGGCACCGGTCATCAACGTGATTTTCAGAGGCGAAGTCTTGGCGCGTTCGGCCAGGGCGTGGGGAACGGCCTTGGCTTCACCGGCACGGGTGAAGCCGCTCATGCCGACGGTCATGCCGTCCTCGATCAGTGCGGCGGCGTCTGCCGCGCTCATGACCTTGTTCAACAGCGAAGGCAAGCGGATACGATCACGGTACATGGATTGTTATCTCGGGCTACGGGAGGCAAGGTGCGCAGTTTAGTGATTTCAAACAATTTCGGCCCGCTACCATGGTCGAATGCCGGGTGCCGATTTAGAGCCTTTTGTCGGGTTTCATGCAGCAATAAAAAACCCTAGCCTACTGGAGGCCAGGGTTTCAGGTATTGCGCTGGCGCAGTGTTATTCGACAGCTTTGACCATGTCTTCGATGACTTTCTTGGCGTCACCAAAGACCATCATGGTCTTGTCCAGGTAGAACAACTCGTTGTCCAGGCCGGCATAGCCGCTGGCCATGGAGCGCTTGTTGACGATGATGGTCTTGGCCTTGAACGCTTCCAGAATCGGCATGCCGGCGATCGGCGAGTTCGGATCGTTCTTGGCGGCCGGATTGACCACATCGTTGGCACCCAGCACCAGCACCACGTCGGCCTGGCCAAACTCGGAGTTGATGTCTTCCATCTCGAACACCTGGTCGTAAGGCACTTCGGCCTCGGCCAGCAACACGTTCATATGCCCAGGCATACGCCCTGCCACCGGGTGGATCGCGTACTTCACGGTCACGCCGCGGTGGGTGAGTTTTTCTGTCAGCTCTTTGAGCGCGTGTTGTGCCCGTGCCACTGCCAAGCCATAGCCCGGCACGATGATCACCGTGTCGGCGTTGGTCAGCAGGAAGGTGGCATCGTCTGCCGAGCCGGACTTCACCGGGCGTGCTTCTTTAGAGCCTGCCGCCGCGCCAGCATCCGGCGTGTTGCCGAAACCGCCGAGCAGTACATTAAAGAAGGAGCGATTCATCGCCTTGCACATGATGTACGAGAGGATCGCACCGCTCGAACCCACCAGCGAGCCGGCGATGATCAGCATCGAATTGTTCAGCGAGAAGCCGATCCCCGCCGCTGCCCAGCCGGAGTAGCTGTTGAGCATCGAAACGACGACCGGCATGTCGGCGCCGCCAATCGGGATGATGATCAGCACGCCGAGCACGAACGCCAGGGCCAGCATCAGCGCAAAGGCGGTGAGGTTGCCGGTGAGCATGAAGGCCAGGCCCAGGCCCAGTGTGGCAAGGCCCAGCACCAGGTTAAGTTTGTGCTGGCCGCCGAACTGTACCGGTGCGCCTTGGAAGAGGCGGAACTTGTACTTGCCCGAGAGTTTGCCGAATGCGATCACCGAACCGGAGAAGGTGATTGCACCAATCGCCGCGCCGAGAAACAGCTCCAGGCGATTACCGGCAGGGATCGAGTCGCCCAGGTGTTTGACGATACCCAGGGATTGCGGCTCGACCACCGCGGCAATGGCGATAAACACCGCTGCCAGGCCGATCATGCTGTGCATGAACGCCACCAGCTCCGGCATCTTGGTCATTTCGACGCGTTTGGCCATGATCGAGCCGGCGGTGCCGCCGATCAGCAGGCCGACAATCACATAGCCGATGCCCGCGGTGGCGAGTTCTGCGCCGAGCTTATAGATGAGGCCCACGGTGGTGAGTACCGCCAGCGCCATGCCGAGCATGCCGAACAGGTTGCCGCGTCGCGATGTGGTGGGGTGCGACAGGCCCTTGAGGGCCTGGATAAAGCAGATAGACGCGATCAAGTAGAGCGTCGTAACCAGATTCATGCTCATTACTTAGGCGCCTCTTCTTTTGCTTTCGGGGCTTTCTTCTTGAACATCTCGAGCATCCTGCGAGTCACCAGGAAACCGCCGAACACGTTCACTGCTGCCAGGGCCACCGCCAGGGTGCCCATGGTCTTGCCCAGCGGGGTCACGGTGAGCGCAGCGGCGAGCATGGCGCCGACGATCACAATCGCCGAAATCGCGTTGGTCACCGCCATCAATGGCGTGTGCAGTGCGGGTGTGACGTTCCAGACCACGTGATAACCGACATAAATCGCCAGCACAAAGATGATCAGGTTGTAGATACCGGGGGAGATAAGCTCTTCCATCGTCTGAATCCCTGCTTAGGCGTTTTTGCGGATGACTTGGCCGTCGCGGCACATCAGGCACGCAGCGACGATGTCGTCTTCGAGGTTGATTTCAAACTGCCCTTCCTTGTTGAAGACCAGCTTCAGGAAGTCCAGCAGGTTGCGCGCGTACAAGGCCGATGCGTCGGCGGCAACGGCACCGGCCAGGTTGGTCGGGCCGCAGATGATCACGCCGTTTTCGACCACTACCTGGTCAGCGACGGTCAGTGGGCAGTTGCCACCCTGGGCGGCGGCGAGGTCAATGACCACCGAGCCGGGCTTCATCTGCGCGACGGTGTCGGCACTGAGCAAGGTCGGTGCCTTGCGTCCAGGGATCAGCGCGGTGGTGATAACGATGTCGGCTTGCTTGGCGCGTTCGTGCACGGCCACGGCCTGGCGTTGCATCCAGCTGGTTGGCATTGGGCGCGCATAGCCGCCGACACCCACGGCGCATTCACGCTCTTCGTCAGTTTCGTAGGGCACGTCGACGAACTTGGCGCCGAGGGATTCGATCTGCTCTTTGACGGCGGGACGCACGTCGGACGCTTCGATCACGGCACCCAGGCGTTTTGCCGTGGCGATGGCCTGAAGGCCGGCAACGCCAGCACCGAGGATCAGCACGCGTGCGGCTTTCACAGTACCTGCAGCGGTCATCAGCATCGGCATAAAGCGTGGGTAGTGATGGGCGGCGAGCAACACAGCCTTGTAACCGGCGATGTTGGCCTGCGACGACAGCACGTCGAGGCTTTGGGCGCGCGAGGTGCGCGGCGCGGCTTCGAGCGCGAAGGCAGTAATGCCGTGTTCGGCCAGCTTGGTGATGATTTCGTTGCTGAACGGATTGAGCATGCCCACCAACACGGTGCCGCTTTTGATCAGCGTCAGTTCGCTGTCGCTGGGGGCGACCACCTTGAGAATCAGCTCGGCGCCAAACGCATCGTTGGCGCTGCCAATGGTCGCGCCTGCCGTTTCATAGGCACTGTCGACGATGCTGGCCTTAACACCTGCGCCGCTTTGTACAGTGACCTTATGGCCCTGGCCGATCAGCTTCTTGATGGTTTCCGGGGTGGCAGCCACCCGTGTTTCACCGGTCTGGGTTTCGAGAGGAACACCAATGTGCACGTCAAATCTCCTGCATGATCTTTTTGCTTTTGATCTTTTTGTAAAAAGGCCAGTGCACCGTGGGTGGCGCATCTGGGGCGGCCGATCAGCACGATCCCGCTGAAATGACAGCGGGGCGCGGCATTTTGCAGGCGAACTTTACGGCCATCAAGGGATTATGACGGGTGACGAAAAATTAACTACAAGTCACCCTGTGACTGATTGTCGCAACACTTTGAAATAACCTCTTTAAATACAGGTATTTAAAGGTGTTAAGGCAATTTTTGAGGTTTTTGTCATCGTCCCGGTGAATAGTCGAGCATTGGCCGAAGATAGTTGCTCAAAGCCAGCAAAGTCATGGCTTTGAGTCATGTTTCTGGAGGACAAGTACAGTCTGTTAAAAAGCGACATATACGTATATCTGTAGGATATAAAAATAGCTGACTACAAGGTCAGCAAATTAACTATGGCCTTCAAATGCTGGGGATGTAGCGCTGTGATTGGTCCACGAGCCAGTCTCTGAACGCATGCAGTGAGGCGGACTCAACTTTTCTCTCTGGAATCATCAGGTAGTACGCCTTGGAGCTGCTCAGTGCGTTGGGGCTTGCGATGACCAATTGGTGTTCGTCGAGCTCTCGTTGGATCAGGAAAGGTGGGATCAGCGCGATGCCCATGTCATGCATGGCCGCCTGGGACAACATCGAGAATAGCTCGTATCTCGGGCCTGTCATGTCGCGGGGGATGTTCAACTGTTGGGCGTTGAACCACTGGCGCCAGGCGTAGGGGCGAGTCGTCTGCTGCAGCAGTGGCAGCTCGGCAATTTCCTGGGGGCTGAAGTGCGTACGGGTTCTTAATAGCCTGGGGCTGCATACGGGGACAGGATTCTCGCCCATCAGCCTGTGGGATTCGGTACCAGACCAGTCGGCATCGCCGAAGTAGATCGCAGCATCGAATTCTGTGTCGGCAAACAGAAAGGGGCGCGTGCGGTTGGTTAGGTTCACCGTCACTTCGGGATGTTGGCGTTGAAAGTCCTTGAGGCGAGGGATCAACCATTGAGTCCCAAAGGTCGGGACCACTGCCAGTTCGATGACGTTTGCCCCCTGCTGCCCCATCACGGACAGCGTATCGCGTTCCACTGCGTCCAATTGCGTCGCGACTCGACGACTGTAGGAGAGCCCCGCTTCCGTCAGTTTGACGCCTCGCCGAGAGCGTCGAAACAGCTCGACACTTAAAAATTCCTCAAGACTGGCGATTTGTCGGCAGATAGCGCCCTGGGTGATGGAAAGTTCTTGCGCCGCCTTGGTAAAGCTCTCGTGGCGGGCTGCCGCTTCAAAACTGACAAGGGCAGTGGTGCTGGGGATTTTTCTACGCATGTACCTTGTACTCACTTATAAAGCGCGTATGCGCCCTTCTCGGTCTTTTCGAAGTGAGAAATTAGCACAACCCTATGCGGAAACCTCGTTTGCCCTCTGCGGTCGTCCGGCCTAGGCTCCTTGCACGACTACTGACTTTCTCTGCGAGGACTTATTCATGGCTGGCAAGGCAAGCTTCAACTGGATCGATCCACTGCTGCTGGATCAACAGCTCACCGAGGAAGAACGCATGGTGCGCGACAGTGCGCAGCAATTTGCCCAGGACAAATTGGCGCCGCGCGTACTCGAGGCCTTCCGCCATGAAAAAACCGATCCTGCGATCTTCCGTGAGATGGGCGAAACCGGCTTGCTCGGCGCAATGATTCCAGAGCAGTACGGTGGCAGTGGCTTGAACTACGTCAGCTACGGGTTGATCGCTCGCGAAGTGGAGCGTGTCGACTCCGGCTATCGCTCGATGATGAGTGTGCAATCGTCACTGGTCATGGTGCCGATCAACGAATTCGGTACAGAAGCGCAAAAACAGAAATACCTGCCGAAGTTGGCCTCTGGTGAATGGATCGGTTGCTTCGGTCTGACAGAGCCCAACCACGGTTCCGACCCGGGCGCGATGATTACACGTGCGCGCAAGGTGGATGGTGGCTACAGCCTGACGGGCGCCAAGATGTGGATCACCAACAGCCCGATCGCCGATGTGTTCGTGGTGTGGGGCAAGGATGATGCGGGGGATATCCGCGGTTTTGTCCTGGAGAAAGGCTGGAAGGGCCTGAGCGCTCCTGCGATTCATGGCAAGGTCGGACTTCGTGCGTCCATTACTGGCGAGATCGTGATGGACAACGTGTTTGTGCCTGAAGAGAACATCTTCCCCGATGTGCGTGGGTTGAAAGGGCCTTTCACTTGCCTGAACTCGGCGCGGTACGGCATCTCCTGGGGGGCCTTGGGCGCGGCCGAGTTCTGTTGGCACACCGCTCGCCAGTACACCCTTGATCGTCACCAGTTCGGTCGTCCGTTGGCGGCGACCCAGTTGATCCAGAAGAAGCTGGCTGACATGCAGACCGAGATCACTTTGGCCCTGCAAGGTTGCCTGCGCCTGGGCCGTATGAAGGATGAGGGCACGGCGGCGGTGGAGATCACATCGATCATGAAGCGCAACTCGTGCGGCAAGTCCCTGGACATCGCGCGCATGGCTCGGGACATGCTGGGTGGCAACGGGATCTCCGATGAGTTTGGTGTGGCGCGTCATTTGGTCAACCTGGAGGTGGTGAACACTTACGAAGGTACTCATGATGTGCACGCCTTGATTCTTGGGCGTGCGCAAACCGGCCTTCAGGCGTTCTATTAATAGGAGCATGGGCATGGGCGCGCTTTCGCACCTGCGGGTACTGGATTTATCGCGAGTCCTGGCGGGCCCTTGGGCCGGGCAGATTCTTGCGGACCTTGGGGCTGAGGTTATCAAGGTTGAGCGGCCGGGTAGTGGCGACGACACGCGGGCCTGGGGGCCGCCCTTCCTTAAGGATGCGTATGGCGAGAACACCAGTGAAGCTGCGTATTACCTCTCGGCTAACCGTAATAAGGAGTCGGTGACTATCGACTTCACGCAGCCGGAGGGGCAGAAGCTGGTACGTGACCTCGCAGCCAAGTCCGATATCCTGATCGAGAACTTCAAGGTGGGTGGTCTGGCGGCTTATGGCCTGGACTATGAGTCGCTCAAGGAGATCAATCCTGAATTGATCTATTGCTCGATCACGGGCTTTGGTCAAACAGGGCCCTATGCGGCTCGGGCTGGTTATGACTTCATGATTCAGGGGCTGGGCGGGCTGATGAGTCTTACCGGTCGGCCAGAAGGCGATGAAGGTGCCGGGCCAGTGAAGGTTGGCGTCGCGCTGACCGACATCCTGACAGGGCTTTACTCGACCGTGGCGATCCTGGCAGCGCTTGCTCATCGGGATCACGACGGCGGTGGCCAGCATATCGATATGGCGCTGCTTGACGTGCAGGTGGCTTGCTTGGCCAATCAGGCGATGAATTACCTGACGACGGGAGTGTCACCCAAGCGCCTGGGCAATGCGCATCCGAATATCGTGCCTTATCAGGATTTCCCAACGGCAGATGGTGACTTCATCCTGACCGTGGGTAACGACGGACAGTTTCGCAAGTTTGCTGAAGTCGCCGGGCAACCGCAGTGGGCGAATGACCCGCGGTTTGCCACTAATCAGGCACGGGTTGCCAACCGCGCGACGCTGATCCCGCTGATTCGCCAGGCGACGGTCTTCAAGACGACGAGTGAGTGGGTATTGCAACTCGAACGGGTGGGGGTTCCGTGTGGGCCAATCAATGATCTGGCGCAGGTGTTTGCTGATCCGCAGGTCAAGGCGCGTGGTTTGGCGATGGCGTTGCCCCATGCGCTGGCAGGGAGTGTGCCTCAGGTTGCCAATCCTATCCGACTCTCCAAGACACCTGTGGAATATCGCAGTGCGCCTCCACTGCTGGGGGAGCATACAGTTCAGGTACTCCAGGAGGTACTGGGATTGGGTCCGGCTAGCGTGGCTGCTTTAAGAGAGGCGGGGGTCATCTAAATAACGCTTCTTCTATATAGGAGCGCCCGGGTCCCATATAAAACAGTTTGGTGGTTTTTTAATCAATGTTAACTAATTGATAAGAAAGCAAAATAAAGGGTTGACGGCAGATTCTGGAAGTCTATAATTCGCCCCACTTCCGGCGCAGTCGAAAC
>NZ_JBMDIS010000024.1:0-86390 GCF_057808775.1 Pseudomonas sp. FG86
CCGGCGCGCAGCCGCCGCTTACAACAGGGTGAACGGGTAGTCGACGATCAGCCGCAGTTCGTTCAAGTTGCCGTCACCTTGGTCGGCATTCGACGCCACGATGGCATCGCGCACGCGCAGCGACAGGTTTTTCGCCGGGCCGCTCTGGACGACGTATTTGGCTTCCACATCTGTTTCGTGGTGCGCGCCATCGGCACCGTAATCACCGGCATAGGCGCTGTTGGCCGGCGTGTGGGTGCCATCGATGTCCGAACCGTTGATGTAGCGGGCCATGAAGCTCAAGCCCGGCACGCCGTAGCTGGCCAGGTTCAGGTCATAGCGAATCCCCCAGGATTGCTCGCCTGGGCCGTTGAAGTCACCCCATTGCACCGAGTTGGCCAGGTACACCGAATCGCCGCCTTCACCCGCGCCGTTGTTGCCGGTACCGATGTAATCGAACGGCGTGTCGCCATGCACTTTCTGGAACGACAGCGTCAGGGTATGGGCCGTCAGGAACGAATAGGCCGCCGCCAGCGAATAGGTGGTGTTGTTGATCGCTCCGGCCTTGGCGCTGCCCGTATCGAGGGTGCGATACAGGTTGCCATCCAACGCCAGCGACTGGTCATGCCCCAACGGCAGCACATAGTTGAGGTTGGTGTAGTACTGGCGCCAGATATCTTCCAGTTCACCGGCATACACGGTTGCACTCAGCGACGGGCTGAAGGTGTATTTGCCACCGACAAAGCTCGCACTGGAAGCCGGCACGTTGGCGTAGGTGGCGTAGATGTCGTGGTCATGGTTGCTGGTCATGCCACTGTTGGTGCTGGTGAAGTGCCCGGCCTCCAGGTCCAGCCCCGCGATTTCACTGCTGGTCAGGTCAAAGCCGGTGGCCGTCTGCGGTAACAGGCGAGTGCCACCGGTGGCGAAGACGGGCGCGGTGGGTTGCATGTCGCCGAATTTCAGTTGGGTCTTGGATATTTTCACCTTCACCGCCGCCCCCACGGAGCCATAGGCGTCTTCCGGATCGCCGTGGCGGTCGGTCGGCAAGTTACCGGTACCGGCATCCTGGTGCGTGGCGTCCAGTTTCAACCCGCCAAAGGCGTAGGCATCCACGCCAAAACCAATGGTGCCCTGGGTGAAGCCCGAGGCGTAATTGAGCATGGCGCCTTGAGTCCAGTCACGGTTGTCGGCCCGGCCACCTTCGCGGTTGCGGTTCATGTAGTAATTGCGCAACAGCCCGGTGACGCTGCTGCCGTCGATAAAACCTTTGGCGTCGGCCTGGTCCGTCACGGACTCGGCGAGGGCCACCTGGCTGATACTGGCGCATATCGCCAGTGTTAACAGGCTCCACTGTTTGACCATGTTATTTACTTCCCCGAAATGATTGACGCGCACAGAAACACCGCACTTTTTACAGGGCGCATGAAGTTTTATTGGGCAGATGTTTCAGGTAAGAGAGACTGGTTTTTATTGTGCTCGACGTGTTTGTCGAAGCCGATTCTAAGCACAGTTTCCGCGGCCTGCAGCCGGCATTTGATTAAACTCGATTAATTAAACTTCACGTTTTTTAATCGGTCATGGGTGTAGCGTTGAAGCTGTCTTAGCCGCTCTGCTTCGACAAAAACCTTTGGTTGCCGCCGTAGTCGCTACGGCGGATTTTTTCTGTGCCTGGTTGATCGATAAGTTCTGCGGCCTTTATGTCGGGCAGCTCGCTGCCAAGTTCAAGGCGCAGGTTTTTTAGCCGACGGGGGGCAAGTCTTCAGCGCTCAAATCAAACGCCCTCGGCGCAAAGCCGAATTGTTCACGCGCCGCTGAATGATCAAAGGTCAGGTCCTGGCTCATGCGCTGCGCCATGGCGCTTGAAAGGTGGCGATAACGCGGCAGGCAGCGTGCGAGCGCGATCACCTGGCGCAATAGCCAGGCCGGAACGTTGAGCGTCCGTTCCGGCCGCCCTACGGCCTGGAACACTCGCCTGACCATGGCGTGGTAGGGCAAGGTTTGTGCGCCTGACAGGTTGTAGCTGCCACTTGGCCAGCCCCTGGTTTCCAGGGCGGCAACGCACACCTGGACAATATCGTCACAGTGGACCGGTTGACGCAGGCCCACGCTGTTACCGATCAACGGGAAGAAACCGTAGCGCTGAATGAACCGGGCTATCTCGCAAATGCTTTTGTCCTTCCCATGCCCGTAGATCAGGGTCGGGCGTAGAACAGCCCACTGCGTGTTGTGTTCGACCGCCCACTGCTGCAAGCGCTGCTCGGCATCGACCAGGCGTTGCGCCAGGGCACGCTCGCGAGGATCAGGCGAGGCTTGCTTGGTAAAGCGACTTGTCGAAGACAGGACCACGATGCACTTTACGTGAGCGCTGGCCAAACGCTCCAGGTAGTCAGGTAACACCCAGGCCGGGGCCAGCGAAACAAACGCGTCCAGGCATAGCTCCGGCCAGGTCTCGGCCGGCAGCCAGGTCACGTGTTCCTGGCAGGGTCTGCCGCCTTGACGGCTGAACGCGACGACCTGATGGCCTTCCCGCGCCAGGGCCCGCAACAGATGCTCACCGAGGAAGCTGGAACCACCGAGCAGGCCGATGCGCACCTCATTGCTCCCTGGGGCGGTTGTTCAACGCCGCCAGACACCGGGTGAACGCGTGACGCCCGACCATCAGGCCGAATCGAAACCAGACGCCAATCACCACGAACACCCACAAGAACACTGAATATTGCCGGCGGAAAAATTTGCGGTAAAACCGCAGGATTCCACGGTGCTTGTGCCACTCCACAAAATACGGACGGTTCCGACTGCAGCCTCCGAACACATGCGTCACCTGGGCATCCGGTACAAACAGGACGTTCCAGCCACCATGGTGAAAACGCATGCACCAGTCCAGGTCTTCGCAGTGCAGAAAATAGTCTTCGTCCCATAAACCAATGTGTTCGATCGCCTCGCGCTTGACCAACATGCACGCCCCGGAAATGGCTTCGACAGCAATGGGTTGCGGGGGCAGGGCTTCCTGATGCAGCAGGAAGTCGGAAAACAGCGCTGGCCAGAACCTGGCCAGACGCGACAGCCCGAACGCCCGCATGAATGCGCGCCTGGGCGTGGGAAATACGCGTCGGCCACCGGCCTGCTCAGTACCATCGAGATTGCACAGCAGGCCGCCTACCGCACCTATGTCGGCCGCCCCGTGCAAGGCCGTCAGCAAGCGCTCGATGGCTTGCGGAGCAATAACCGTGTCCGGGTTCAGGAACAGCAGGTTGGGTGCACTTGCAAGCCGTGCGCCCTGGTTACAGGCAACGGCGAAGCCCAGGTTCGCGTCGTTACGAATGATGTGCAGGGCATCGCCCACCGCACAGGTGCTCAGCAACCTGGCCAGGCTGTCATCATGGGAGTGGTTATCCACCACGATGACTCGGGTTGCACCGGCGTCAAGCACCGACTTCACACATGCCTGCAATAGGGCCCCCGCGTTGTAATTGACGATGATCACATCGCATTCGCGCGTTGGCGGCGCGTTGGCCTGCGTATCGAAAACCTGTACTTCCTGTACTTCCAACGGTGTCACTCCCTGTTCGTCCCGTCTGGTTATCGATTCACGTACACGCCCGGTCGCTCAAGGTATCGCCACGGAAAATCGAGTCGTCCAGGAGTTTTCGTGGCGAAACCTGCGCGTGTATGCTTCTGATTCATTGAAGTTCAGCGCCTTGTCCATGGCCTGCCGGATGTCCCCGGGCCCCTCCACGAGAAAAGTGCCCGGGCACGTACCTCGGTGGGCCATCTCGCCAAATACCGTACTGATCACTGGCAGGCCAAGCGCCCGATATTCGTAGTACTTGATCGGGTCGACATACCGTGTCAGCGCGTCGCTGGTGAAGGGAATCAACCCGACATCGAACGCCGCCATGGCTTTCAAGGCGTCCTCGTGGGATACCTCGCCACTCAAGTGGATGTTGCCGGGCAGACCAGCAGGCACAGGGGTGTGCAGCGGGCCGACCAGGCGTATGTCGGCATGCGGAAACGCCTCGGCGAGGGCAATCACGACATCCCAGGCAAACCACTTGGCGATGGTGCCGACGTAGCCCAGGACGGGTGTATTCCCTCGGCCTGCATGCGAATGCTGGCGGCTGGGCAGGCGCTCGATGGCGCAGGCATTGCCGAGCAGCTTGACGTTGTCCGAGCAGGCCAGCATTTGCGTCAGCAGCGCCGAGGAAGAAGCCAGTACCGTGGACACCGATTGAGCCGTGTGGCGTTGGCGGCGTTCCATGGCCCGGCGTGACAGCCCTGTATAGAACTCGGAAAAATTATCCATGGCATCGTAAAAGCTGGCTTCGAAAACAGGCTCCTGCAGCAGTCTCGACGCCAGGTGCGAAGGCTTGCCAATCCCCAGCACCGTGGGCTGTTGCGCAAACTCCCGCGCTTTCACAATCAGCGATTGCCAGAGCGGGCGGTTGATCCAGCCTGAGCCAGGCATCGGCTCGATTGGCAAGGCGCGAGGCTTGAGCACGGTCAACCATGCCGGCAAGGGCGCCTGTGCGACGGCAGGTGCAGGCCGCAGCCTTGTGAAATCGCTGAGTGTCGGAAAACGCGTGGGGTAGGGGTCTATCCAAAGGACGGGGGCGCCGGTTTTTTCATGGAAGCAGCGCACCAGTTCATGGGGTCGCTGGCTGAAGCTATGCCAGCGCATCGGTGAGAGATAGATCAGGCGCATGTGGAGAAATGCGCCGTCAATACCTGCACGATCCGCTCTGCGGCCATGCCATCCCCATAGGGGGATTGATCCTTGATCATGCTCGAGTAGAGCCCCTCGTCGTCGAGCAGATGCTGCACTGCCTGGACGATATCGGCAGTTCGGGTACCCACCAGCTTCACCATGCCATGCTCTATGGCTTCCTGGCGTTCGGTCTCGTTGCGCAACACCAGCACGGGCACGCCCAGGGCCGGCGCCTCTTCCTGGATGCCGCCCGAATCGCTGAGTACCAGGAAGGCGCTCTTCATGACGCGAATAAAGTGGTGGTAGCCCAGGGACGGGCAAAGCTCGATCCGTGGATGTCCTCCCAGCGCCGCCTCGACAGGCACTTTGACGCTGGGGTTCGGATGCACCGGGAAAATCACGCGCAAATCTTCATTGCGGTCGACCAGGTGGCGAATCGCGGTACAGATGTCGAGCAGGGGCGCGCCGAAGCTCTCCCGGCGATGCAAGGTCACCAGCAGGCGGCGTTCACCGTCGAGGGCGCCCTCGGTCGGTTCGTCACCCCGGCGAAGGCTCTGGTGCAGCGCGTCGATCACGGTATTGCCCGTGAGGTGGATGGCCTGGGGGGCAATGCCTTCGTCCAACAAATTGCCGCGAGCCCTAGGGGTCGGTGCGAAGTGCCATTTGGCAATGCGGCTGGTGACTGTCCGGTTCAGTTCCTCGGGAAACGGATTGCCCAGGTCGCCAGTGCGTAACCCGGCTTCCACGTGGCCAAAAGGAACCTGCTGGTAGAAACACGACAGGGCGGTGGCGAATACCGTCGAGGTATCGCCCTGTGCCAGCACGGCATCCGGACGCCACTCCAGCAGCAGTCGCTCGACCTGCGTCAGCAGGCGGCAGGTAAGGGCACTGAGCGACTGTTGGGGCTGCATCAGGTCCAGGTCCAGGTCGGGCTCGATATTGAACTCGCGCAATGCCTGGTCCATCAGTTCGCGGTGTTGCGCGGTGGCGACGACGTGGCAGGCGAACTGGGGCGAACGCTTGAGGGCATGGATGACCGGGGCCATCTTGATGACTTCCGGTCGCGTGCCCACTACTACAACTATCTTGCTTACGGGCATGTCGTTATCCATAACGGTGGGGTATCCAGGTGCCCCATTTTTTCTCGTAGATCGCTTTGTTCCGATCAAACAGGGCCTGGCGTTGGTCAATATCCATAAGGTTGAAGCTCGCCGACAGGTGATGGTGGATAAACACATCCCGAGCACAGGCATTGAAAAAACCCGCTTGCTCGACGCGCCGGCAGTAGTCGTCGTCTTCGAAGAAGCCACAGCCGAACGCTTCGTCCAGCGGTCCCACTTGAGCATAGGTGCTGCGTCGCAACATCACACAGAAAAAAGCCAGGGTCGGCAGTACGAACCACTCTCCCAGGTGCCTGTAGGTATACCCGCAGGCCCGATCAGGCATGTCTGCCAGTGAGTACGTAAGATCGATCTTGGCCTGGTTGCCGATATTGTTGGTGACGGGGCCGACCAGGCCGATACCGGGGTTGCGGTCCAGATGCCTGCGCAGGGTGTCTGCCCAGCCTGGGGTCACCTGGGTATCGTTGTTGAGCAGTACGAAGTAGTCCCCGGTAGCCACTGCCAGCCCCTGATTGTTGGCGGCGGCAAAACCACGGTTGTCGGCATTGAGGATGACGACCTGTCCATTGGCCTTGGCCCACTGATCGAGAAACGCCGGTGTGCCATCGCTGGAGCCGTTGTCGACCACAATGATTTCCAGCGCGGCGGCCTGGGCATTGGCGGTCAGGCTGGCCAGGCATGCCTGGGTCAGGGCCAGATTGTTGTAGGTCACCACAATCACACTGATCTCGCGCGGCACGTGCTGGGGTTCGGTGACGCTGAGCAAGGCGTCACGGCGCTGTTCCCAGGATTGGGCGGCGGCGAACGCCTGGCGCGCCGCACGGTGTTCGTCAGGTGGTTCGGCCAGTGCGTGGGCAATACCGTCGATAAATTCAGCCGGGTTTTGGGCCCGACGTATCAGCGCGCCAAACTGGTGGGTTTCTGGCAAATCGATGGCCACCACCGGCTTGCCGGCGCTGAGGTATTCGTAGACTTTCACCGGGTTGGTCGCCAGGGTCAACGGTATGACCTGGAACGGCAGGAGGCACACGTCCATCGCATACAAGTAGCTGGGGAGGGTGCTGTAGCTGACCTCGCCGGTGAATTGCACATTGGGATGGTGGCGCAGCTTATGCCGGGCGTTGGTGGTGTCCTCACCGACCAGGAGCACCAGGTGGTGCGCAAAGGCATCGGCAATGGCTGAAACCAGTTCGGTATCGAACCATTCGGCAATCGCGCCGTAATAGCCGATGATCTTGCGCCCTTGCGGGTCGTTGAACAGCGAGAAGGGGCGCCTTGAAAAAAAACCGAAGTCCGCCGCGTTTCGAATCACCGTGCGCTGCGCGGAGGGCGTCTGCCCCCATTGCTGGGCGAGCCGGTCGGAAGTGAACACGGTTGCCTGGGCCTCCAGCACCAACTGCTGCTCAAGCTTCAGAATGCCGGCATCGGTGTTGCTGAAACCTTGGTGATGATCGATGCAGTCATAGACCATGCGGCTATTCGGCGCGGCCTTGGCCACGTCCAGCCAGAAAGGGTGGTGCACGATCCCGACCACCGCGCGGGGCCGGGTACACAGCAAGAGTTCGCCCAACCCATAGCGCAGCTGCGCCACCTGGATCGATGAGGGGACCGTGGAGTAAATGGAAGGCGGGTCGCTCAGGTGCAATTGGACTTCGAACAGGTTCCCCCTCTCATTGAGCGGATAGATGGAGAAACCCGGCTGATTCGAGGCCTTGAGCGTGCTGGAGACATAAAACACCCGTCGCCCACTGGCACTCAGTACCTGGGCGAGTTGTTGCGGCCGCTGATGGCGGAAGCTCCAGTCGATCACCCCCCAGATGATGTAGTCCGGGTACTGGGTGTCGGCGAGCAGTTGCAACTGCTTGACCGGGGGTGTTTCGCGCACCTGCGGCCACTGGCTTAACCGACGCACCGGCCGGAACCAGGCGCCACGGTAGATCACGCTCAGGCGCTTGCGCAGCCAAGGGGGCAACGGCAACCCACGCAACCACGTAAGCAGACCCGTCATCAGCGCTGTCGCCACCTTACGCATACCAACCCGCTCCGCCATGCGTAACGCCTTGGCGATGGGGCGAGTAGTCATGCAGCGGGGTGTCATCCCCCTCTGGCCACATGGAACTGGTCGAGCCCGGGCGATAGAACGTTACGGTAATACTGCGCCGGGAAACCGGGCTGTCGTCGACCACCCGTGACACGGCATGCCAGGAGGTGTCGCTACGCACCAGCACGGCCGAGTTGCCGACCACGGGAGGAATCTGCTCGAAGACGCTGTCGGGGTCCCTGGAACCGAGAATTTGCAGGCAACCGCCGCGCGCCGGGTTCCAGCTGTCATTGAAATAGAGGATATGGGTGACGACCTTGTCTGCCAGGTCCGGATGCGGGCCAAGGTTGGCGCCGGGACCGTAATGGAACAGGTTGACCTCCATGGGCGCGACACTGAGGTCCAGCCCCGTCAATGCGCTCAATGCCTGGCGGTAAGCCGATGAGCGCAGATCCTGCGCCAGTGCCATCCAATGCGGGCTGAGGGCCTGAGGGTTGACCACTTGGCCGGTGGTCATGGCGATCAATTGCCTGGCTTCGTACTCGTAGTCCTTTTCTCCGCCGTAGCCCTTGACCACTTTGAAATGATCGCAGGGGTAGGTCTCGGCCAGTGCCGCGGCGTCCTGCGGGCTGTATAAGCCGTCGACCTGGGCCCAACGGAACGGTTGGTGGTGCAGGTGATGACGTGCGATCTTCTCCAGGTTGATCATGACGTGCTCCTTGAAATCAGTCGTTTAAAGCGGTGGTAGGCGCTGCGCCAATCGGGCTGCGTGGCCTGCGCCAACGGGCGCGGGGTTTCCACCGCCGCCTGCTGTGGCCCTTGCATGTTTTCGAGCAGTGCGGGCAGGAATTGCCAGAGGCGGTTGATGACTTCCGGGGCGGCCGCCCGTCGGGAAACGATGAGCCGCGCCACCTGGTCCCAGTGTTCACGCAACTGCTCGACGGCTTGGCAAGTGGCAGCGGAGAGGGGCCGCCTGCCAAGTTGATCGACCAGCCACTGCGGGTCCAACGTCTGGTCATGACGCAACTGGAAGACCCGCCCGTAGGCAGGCAAGGCCGTGAATTTGCCGACTTCCAGGTCCGCTGAGCAGAAGACCGGCAGGCCGAAAGCGATTGCGCTGATTGCCAGGTGGTAACTGTGGCCCACCACGCCTGCCGAGTGCGCAATCAGTTCGGCCAGCAGCAACGGCGACGGCCAGAACGGTAGGGTAACTGCGCGGTCCAGCGGTGCCCCGAGGGCTGACGGGTGATCGCCCAGGACCGGTCCAATGGGCAGGACCAGTAATTTCACCCCGGCCAACACATCACTGTTGCTGCGCCAAAGCGCGAGAAAGCTCTGCAAGCCTTGGGTGGCGTGTACGACCACGTAGGGGCCTGCCAGGTCGTAGCGCCTGAAGATATCGCGCAATTCAGCCGACGGGGTGTGTACATCCAGTACTTGGGCCAGACCGAAGGCCGTGTCGGGCAGTACCTTGATATCGGCATGTGAGCTCAATGTTTGCAGGGCCTTCTGTGTCAAAGCATCCCGTACCCTGACATGGGGGCTGTGCTCGACAGCAAGCGCCAACAGCGGCCGGCCCCATTCGGGGATTTCATTGCAGTGCATGCCGGGGGCATTCCAGATCAGTGGCACGCCGTTTTGCAACGCCATCAGCGCGGGTACCAGCCAATACCCGGTGGGGTGATGGATAGACGGATCGGGCGGCAGGTAACCGTCGGCGACACACTTGTCGAATCGGATGATAAAGCCACCGCCGATCAGCGTCGCATCCATCTGGTGGGCAAGCGCAGGCAGTTCGGTCAACGAGGTCACGGCATAGGGCCATTTGCGTGCGGACTTCCGGTGATAGGAAAACCGGTGCATATTCACCGCGCCCAGGCGCCGGGCCAGCTCTGCCTCGGCGATGATCGGGAACAACAGGTCGCCGTAGTTCTCCACGTCAAATGTGCCGTGAATCGCTATCTGCCAGACGTTGTCTTTATCGTTATGCACGCGAGTGGTGTCCTTGTTCACTGGGCTGTGGGCTCTGTAGGGGCTATCGCCTCGATACCGAGGTCGACGATGCCGAGAAAATCGCTGTCGAGCGTCAGGGTGTCGAAGGTCAGGAGCGCGACCTGTTTCTCGATCAAGTGAGCGCTTTCCTCGGTATGGCCATTCATGAGTTTCAACGTGATGTGGTACTTGCCGGCGGCAAAGCGCGAGCGGAACCTGGCCGTGAGGTGAGCCTTGCACCAACCGTCACAGGGTTGCTCGAGCACAAGGGCCAGGTTGGCACCGCCAATCACCAGCAAGCGCGGTTCCTGGATGGTGATACTCAGGCTGGGCAGCGTGATCGACTCCCGCACCCGAGCCTCGACCCTCAACTCAATCACTTCATCATGCACAAAGGTGGAGTGCAGGCTGCCGGTGTTGGTGAAGCAGGCGCTCAGAATGCCGCCTTCGTCGGTGCCGAATGCGATGCCGTCCGCCTTGCTCAAATGCACCTTGGGCACAACGGCCACGGTATCCTCGCTGGCGCCGCGGCGCTGCTCATCACGCATATCCAGCAGGTAACGCTCGGCAACGTCCTCGGGCCGCCCGCTGGCGCGGACTTCGCCGCCACGAAGGTAGAGCGCCCGCTTGCAGAAGCGCTTGACCATGCTCATGTCGTGGGAAACGAACAGTAATGTCGTGCCGCGCTCGGCCAGCACTTCAAGGCGCTGCAAGCACTTGAACTGAAAGGAAGCGTCGCCAACGGCGAGGGCTTCGTCGACGATCAGGATATCGGGGTCCACCCATACGGAGACCGCGAACGCCAGGCGCATGAGCATCCCGCTGGAGTACGTCCGGGTCGGCTGGTCGATAAAGTCGCCAATGGCGGCGAAGTGGGTGATTTCGTCGAAACGTTTTTCGACCTCGGCGCGGCTGAGCCCCAATATCGCCCCGTTAAGAAAGACGTTCTCACGCCCCGTGAAATCGGGATTGAACCCGGAGCCCAGCTCAAGCAGCGCAGCAATACGGCCGTGGCACACCACGGATCCGGTGGTCGCGCCGAGCGTCCCGCAGATCAGTTGCAACAGGGTGGATTTACCGCTGCCATTGCGGCCAATGATGCCGATCGTCTCCCCCTTGAGGATGGTCAGGTCGACGTCTTTGACAGCCCATAACGGGCGGTAAAGCGGTTTACCGCCGGGCAACAGCAATTGCTTCAGCCGGTCTCGGGGTTTGTCGTATATCCGGAAGCACTTACCCAAACCTGTTATCTGTACGGCAACCTCAGAGGACATCGGCAAATCCATTTCTCATCCACTGGAAACACTGGAAGCCCACCCACGCCACCGCACACGATGTCACCAAGCTGATCGCCCAGGACTGCGGTTCAATGGGCACACCCCAGAACAGCACGTCGCGCGCCTGCTCGATGAGCATCGCCAGCGGATTGAGCAACAACAGCGAGCGGTACGCTTCAGGCAATACGTTGACCGGGTAGAACACCGCCGACACGAACAACAGGGCGGTGGTGAAGGCACTGACCACTTGACCGACGTCTCGCAGGTACACCCCGAGGCCGGCCAGCAGCCATGAAATACCCATGGAAAACAGTATCAACGGCAACAACACCAGCGGCAGCAACAACGCGGTCACGGGCGGAGTGCCGATCAACAGGAAATGGAACAACAACCAGATGAGCAGGCTCGCCGTCGCGTGCAACAGGACCGAGCCGAGGGACATCCAAGGCAGTATCTCCAGGGGGAATATCACTTTCTTGACGTAGTTGGTGTTATGCAGGATCAAACTGGGCGCGCGCTGCACGCATTCCGCGAAGATGTTGAAGACCAGCAACCCTGCAAACACCAGCAGTGCGAACTCCGTACGCGATCCGCTGCCGCCTTGCCACTGCTGCTTGAACATCACACTGAAAACCAGGGTGTACACCAGCAGCATCAGCAGGGGGTTGAGGAAAGACCACAGCACTCCCAGCACCGAGCCCCGGTAACGGCCGAGCACATCGCGCCTGATCATCGATATCAGCAGCTCACGGTACCTCCATGGGCTGGAAAAAAAACCGCCTGACGCCTTGATCATAGCTGGCAAGTCGTGTCCCTAATATGGCGTGCGTTGTTCGGGGTCATCAAAGGTATGGCCTGGAGAGAGGGCGGTAATCGACTAAAAGTAGTTCATAAAAGGAAATACACAAGATGACGCGCGTAACCGATAGGGAATTCAATGCCGCTCTACCGGTGATGCAGAAACTGCTGTGGGGACACCAGCAAGACCGAGAACGACTACAAGCGCTCGGGATTAACCTGATTCCGGTTAATTTCTATTCGAACACCCCCTCTATCGCCGAGACGCTGAGCGCCTACGAGTACACGGAGTCAACACCGCCTTATTTGAACTGCGGGATATTCGAGCCGGAAAACCTGCGGGCTGAACTGCTCGAACTGTTGCCTTACTCACAGGACTTCACGCCGGCCCCTGTCGGGAATATGCACACCTGTCGTTCGTACTTCTGGGAAAACGGCCAGTTCATGTACAGCGATGCCATGTCTTACTACGCGTATATCCGGCGTATACGCCCGAAGAACATTGTCGAGATCGGCAGTGGCTTTTCCTCGCTGATTGCCTTGGAAGCCTTGGGTCATAACGGCATGGGCCGCTTGCGCTGTATCGAACCGTTTCCGCGTCCCTTCATCACTGCGCTCGGCCAGGAGGGCGCGCTGGACCTGCACACACAACGCGCTCAAGACGTGACCGCCGACACCCTGAATGCGATGCTCGAAGACGGCGATATCCTGTTCATCGACTCCACGCATACGGTCAAGACCGGCAGCGATTGTGCGCACATCTACCTGCGCTTATTGCCGCGGATCACGCGCAAAATCACGGTGCATGTCCATGACGTCTTCCTGCCGTTCGGCCTGCCGCAGCACTGGGCGATCGATCATCAGATCTATTGGACAGAACAGTATCTGCTGCTTGCGCTGCTGATCGATAACCCGCGGACCAAGCTGCTGTTCGGCAGCGCCTACCACAAGCATTTCAATGACCAACTGCTCACGGAATTGATGCGGGGTCGCTGCGAAAGCGGCGGCGCCAGTTTCTGGTTCGAGTACGACGGGCGCAGTCAGCGTGCCGCCGACACCACGCCCTGAGCCGGTCGCCTATTCAACAGGCCCTTGCAGCCAACTCAAGCGACAGGCATTACCCCCACCTTTCTTGGCCTGATACATCGCGTCGTCCGCCCGCGCCAGCAGCTGTTCGACACACGCGCCATCCGCCGGGTAGCGGCTGATGCCCACGCTGATGTGGGTGCTCACCCGATGGCTGTCGATCATGAACGGCTGGTCGATCGCGGCGATCAGCTTGCCGGCCAACCCTTCGACCTGTTCGGCCTGGTCCATGCCATTGATCAGCACCGCGAACTCGTCGCCACTCAGCCGGCACACCACGTCAGACCGGCGTACGGTCTGGCCGAGGCGTTCGGCCACGGCAATCAACAGTTTGTCGCCGCAGACATGGCCCAACGTGTCATTGACCGATTTGAAATGGTCCACATCGATGAACATCAACGCCAGGGCCCGACGCTGCTTTGCCGCATGCTTGATCGCTTGATCGAGCAGGTTCGTGAACAGGTTGCGGTTAGGCAAGCCGGTGAGGGCGTCGTGGAACGCCAGGTGTTGCATGTAGGCACGCTCTTCGTCCATGACGTTGAAGTTGTGCAGGATGGCGATGAAATGCGTCACCACCCCGTGGGGATCGAGGACCGGGGTAATGACCTGGTTGACCGTACAACTGCCGCCATCCTTGCGGCGCTCGACCATCTCGCCTTGCCAGGTCACGCCGGCGAGGATGGTCATCCACAGTTCTCGATAGAACGTGGTGGTGTGCCGGCCGGAGGTCAGCAGGTGAGGGGTTTTCCCCACCAGTTCCGGCTTGGAGTAGCCGCTGAGCAGGCAGAACGCCTTATTGATCCAGACGATGCAACCTGTGCGCTCGGTGATCAATACCGGGTTCGTCGCAGCGTCCAATGCCCTGACCAATACTTGCTGATCTTCGTGGTTCATTGCCCCCTCCGATACCGCCAATGATGCCGTAGGCCCTGATTCAGGCTAGGGGCAAAGCACCAGGCTGCGGTTGATCAACATCAACTTTTATCGGCCCCTGCCCAGCGAAAAAGCCGGCGTGAAACTGACAAAGATCAATCGATGGCGCCTCGAAACGCTCACTCTGTAGGTCTAGTCACGTCGTGAAATGACCGCGCGCCGAGGTGCCCCATGTTGCAGCCCCAACGTTTACTGTTGATTGCCCCTTCCGCCATGACGCACACACCGGCGTTCGATCGTGCCGCCGCACTGGCGCGCGCGATGCACCTGCCGTTGCACATCGTGGCATTCGACTATTTGCAGGCCCTGGCGGTCGCGGGCCTGTTCGCCCCCGAACAGATCAGCAAGGCCCGCGAAGGCTACCTGGACGCACACCGTCACTGGCTGGCCGAGCAAGCCGGGCAGATGAGCAAACACGGGGTGGTGGTCACCAGCGAGGTGGTGTGGGTGCAGCATCCCTATGAGGAAATCCTGCACTTCGTCAACGAAATGTCGCTGGCCCTGATCATCAAGGATGCCGAGCAAGTGCCGGCGTTGAAACGGGTGTTCTTTACCCCGCTGGACTGGCAACTGCTGCGCGACTGCCCGGTGCCCGTGCACCTGGTCACCGATTCACGCCATCCGCTGCCACGCAAGGTGCTGGCGATTGTCGACGTGTTGCGCAGTGAGGAACAGGACCAGGTGTTTAACGACCAGATCGTTGAAGCCGCGGTCAAGCTGGCGGCCCAGTGTGAGGCGCAGTTGGAGTTGCTGCATGTGTATGACTGGGCCGCGGTGTACGCCAAGGACATGGGCTTCGGCGCGGTTCCCCTGGCGGCCGGGCTCTATGAGGCGCTCAACGAAGCGCAGCACGAAGCCTTCTCGTCCCTGGCCGAACGCCAGGGCATTCCGGTTGAACGGCGCCACTTTATCGAAGGCGTACCGCTGTTCAACATCTGCGACTTCGCCCACACGCATCAGAGCGACATTATCGTGATGGGGACCGTGCAGCACTGGGGGTTGGACAAACTGCTCGGCACCACTGCCGAGAGCCTGCTGCAACGCGCGCCCTGCAGTGTGTGGGCGATTAAACCCGCACGGGGTTGAGCCATGGAACCCGCCGCCTATTTGGTCGGCGCCCGAAGAGGTGTGAAATGAGCCAGTACCAACGTCTGCTGCTGATCACCGATCGCACGCTGTATCACTCCCCGGCGCTGCTCCGGGCGGTGTCACTGGCCAAGGCGTGTAATGCGACCCTCGATGTGCGGGCGTTCATCGAACCCGCGCCGATTATCCACTTGTGGGAGGAGCGCGTGGATGAGTCGGTGTATCAGGACTACCTGAGCCGCTATCGCCACTGGTTGGTCGAAGAAATCCAGCGCCTGGGCGGCACAGCGCTGAAGGTCTCGGTGGAACTGGTATTCACCACCCACCCCTTGCTCGACATCCTGCGCACCGTCGCTGACTTGAACCCGGACCTGGTGATCAAGGATGTGAAGCTCGAACCCCTGCTCAAACGCGTGTTCATCACCCCCCTTGACTGCCAACTGCTGCGTGAGTGCGCAACGCCGCTGCACCTGGTGAGCGAGGCCCGCTATGGCTTGCCCCACCGCGTAGTGGCAGCGGTTGATCCGTTCGATCCCGACACGCAGATCAGCGGCTTGAATGACACCATCATTCAGTGCGCCTACGCCCTGGCCCTGCAATGCGACGCGCCGTTGCACCTGTTGTACGCCTACGACCTGTCGCCCGCGTTCAATGGTGACGCGCCGCTGGTGATGGGCGGCTGGAGCGTGGACTTCGTCGAAGAGTTGCGCCAGTCCCTGCATCAGGCGTTCGTGTCGTTGGCCGACCGCTATGGGGTGCCACCGGAGCGGCGGCACTTTGTCATGGGCCAGCCGGTGCCGGTGATCCAGGAGTTTGTCGAGCAGTACCTGGCGGATGTGGTGGTCATGGGCACCGTTCACCGGGTCGGGTTCGACCGACTGGTGGGCAGCAACACCGAACGCGCTTTGTATTCGGTACCGGGCAGCATTCTGGCGATCAGGCAGCCGCCAGCCAGCATCGACGGGTAGGGCGACTGTCCACTTGTTGACGAAGATCAGAGGGACACAGGCCCAGCGGCAGATACTGGAAACGAATGCCGCTGATCGATCAATGACCTGAAACGAGGGATGCACCGTGAACAAATACCTGTCCATTTCACTGCTGGCAGTATTGCTGGCAACCTCCGCCGGCTGCAGTCATCAAGCCGCCAAAACATTTGATGCGCGCCTGGAAGCCGCGGAAAACACGGCCGCCACGGCGCGCCTGCGCGCGGATGAAGCCTACCTCAAGGCCGATCAGGCGGCGGCGTTGGCCAACCAGGCCCAGCGCACCGCGGACGAAGCCAACGAACGGGCGATCCGCATGCTGACGACCGCCACCAAGAAATAGCCAGCGTGGCCTGTGTTCGGCGGCCGGCGCGCCGCCGTTCATGGCGTCAGCACGATCGCGCCGTTGAACTGCCCCGAACGCAAATGCGCCAAGGCTTGATTGGCCTCCTCCAGGGCAAAGCGGGTGATGTCGCAATGCACGGGCGTGTGCTGCAAGGTTTCGAAAAATGCCGCACCGTCGTGCCGCGTCAGGTTGGCCACCGAACGAACGCTGCGCTCGCCCCACAGCAACCGATAGGGAAAGGCCGGAATATCGCTCATGTGGATCCCGGCGCAAATCACACAGCCGCCTTTCACGGTGGCCGCCAACGCCAGCGGGACCAAGGCGCCGACGGGGGCGAAAATCAGGCTGGCATCCAGCAGGTGAGGAGGGGCCTGGTCCGAAGGGCCGGCCCACACCGCGCCCAAGGAGCGGGCATACGCCTGGCCGGCGCTGTCATCCGGGCGGGTGAACGCGTACACGGTTTGCCCACGGCCCAGGGCGACCTGAATCGCCAGGTGCGCCGCCGCACCGAAGCCGTAAAGCCCCAGGTGGCGGGCGTCGGCAGCCATCTGCAAGGCGCGAAAGCCAATCAGCCCGGCACACAACAACGGCGCGGCTTGAACATCGGAAAGGTCGGCGGGAATCGGCAGGCAAAAGCGTGGGTCAGCCAGCGTGTATTCGGCGTAACCGCCGTCCAGCTGGCAACCGGTGAACTGCGCCCGATCGCAAAGGTTTTCGCGGCCGCTGCGACAGAAGTCACAGGTGCCACAGGTCCAGCCTAGCCAGGGCACCCCCACGCGCCGGCCGATCCAACCCGCGTCAACAGCAGCGCCCACGGCGGTCACTTCTCCGACAATTTCATGGCCTGGCACCCGTGGCAGTTGCGCTTGCGGCAACTCACCGTCCACCAGGTGCAGGTCGGTACGGCACACGCCACAGGCCAGCACCTTGATCAGCAGTTGCCCGGCGGCAGGCGTCGGGATCGGCCGTTGCTCAAGTTGCAACGGCTGGCCGGGGGTGTGCAGAACCATGGCACGCATGACGCATCTCCAGCGTTAGAGGGGGCGATGACAGCCTGCGACCAGGTGCTTGAGGCCCTCCGGGTCCTGGATCGTGACATTTCGCCCATCGACATGGGCCAAGCCCTGATCGCGCAGGTGCGCAATGCCTCGGCAGATGGTTTCCAGGCGCAGGCCCAGGTAGGAGCCGATTTCTTCGCGGCGCATCTTCAACACGAAGTGCCGGGCGGAATACCCGCGAGCACTCAAGCGTTGCGACAGGCTCAGCAGGAACGCCGCCAGGCGCTCATCGGAGTTCATCTTGCCAATCAGCATCAGCAGGGTGTGATCCTGCACGATTTCACGGCTCAACAGCCGGGTGAGGTTGTGCTGCAGCGAGGGCAACTGGCGGGCGAGGTTTTCCAGGTGGGTATAGTGGATGGGGCAGACCTCACTGTCCTCCAGGGCTACCGCCGTGCAGGCATGCGCGTCGGCACTGATCGCGTCCAGGCCGAGCATGTCGCCGGCAATGTGAAAGCCGGTGACCTGTTCACGGCCGTCGACCGAGACCATGCCGGTCTTGAATGAACCGATACGCACCGCGTACAGCGAGCGCAGCGGATCGCCTGTACGGAACAGGGCTGCGCCTTTTTTTACCTTGAAGCGTTGCGCGACCAGTGTGTCCAGTTGCGCCACCTCGTGCCCCCCAAGGCCGATCGGCAGGCACAGCGCCGACAGGGCGCAGTCGGAGCACTTCGTCTTGAGGGGGCGAAGTGGCTGCGGGCGCACTTGAGGCATGGAACGTAAGGCCGTCGGATTGTCGACCACAAACAAATGATGGACTGTCATACATGCACTCCGTCCAGGCCTGAGCCTGAATGTAGGGACGAAAGGGAAATGGCACTGTCTGCACCCTTTGTTCGGTCCGCCCGCTTCCCACGTTCATTGAGCTTGAGCCTCGGCTTCAAGACTTGACGTACATCAAGTCTCGCGCATTCGAGGCCCACAGAATCGACGAATGACAATCCATGTTTCGAGCCTGGGCGGAGGGAGGGGGTTATGAGCGATTTCTTGAGTGCCGAGGAACTGGAAGGGCTGGACGCGTATTGGCGCGCGTCCAATTACCTGGCGGTGGGGCAGATCTACCTGAAGAGCAACCCCTTGCTCCAGGTTCCCTTGACCCAGGCGCACATCAAGCCGCGCTTGCTGGGGCATTGGGGCACGACGCCGGGGCTCAATCTGCTCTACACGCACCTCAACCGCCTGATCACCCAGTACGATGTCAACCTGCTGTTCGTCGCCGGGCCCGGCCATGGCGGGCCGGCGGTCGTCGCGCAGACCTACCTGGAGGGCACCTACACCGAGTGCTATCCGTCCGTGGAGCGCAATACCAACGGGTTGCTGCGCCTGTTTCGACAGTTTTCCTGGCCCTATGGCATTTCCAGCCATGTCTCGGCACAGATCCCAGGCTCGATCCATGAAGGCGGTGAACTGGGTTACTGCCTGGCCCACGCCTATGGCGCGGTGTTTGATAACCCGGACCTGATCGTCGCTTGCGTGATCGGTGACGGCGAGGCCGAAACCGGCCCGCTGGCCGCCAGTTGGCACGCCAATAAATTCATCAACCCGGCGCGTGATGGCGCGGTGCTGCCGATCCTGCACCTCAACGGCTACAAGATTGCCAACCCCACCGTTCTGTCCAGGATCAGCGAAGAAGAGCTGTCAGCCCTGCTGTATGGGTATGGCTACGATGCCTACTTCGTAGAAGGCGATGAACCGGCGCAGGTCCATCAAGCACTGGCCCGCACCTTGCAGACCCTGCTGCTGAAGATCCGCGAGATCCAGCACGCAGCTCGCCAGCCACGGCGCAACGCGGCGCCGGAGCGCCAGCTGTGGCCCATGTTGGTATTACGCACGCCCAAAGGCTGGACCGGGCCGGCATTTGTCGATGGCTGCCGGGTCGAAGGCACATGGCGCGCCCACCAGGTCCCCTTGGCTAACTTCCAGGTGCCGGGCCATGTGCAGCAACTGGAGGAGTGGCTGAACAGCTATCGCCCCGGCGAACTGTTTGATGCCGACGGGGCCTTGCTGCCGGAAATCACGGCCCTGGCGCCCACCGGACACCGCCGCATGAGCGCCAACCCCCACGCCAACGGCGGGCTGTTATTGCGCCCGCTCGACTTGCCACGCTTTGCCGATTACGCCGTCGAACTGCCAGTGCCCGGTTGCCGGCGCGCCGAGGCCACTCGGGTCCTGGGTTTTTTTCTACGCGACGTGATGAAAAACGCCCAGGGTGCCGGCAACTTCCGCTTGTTTGGCCCGGATGAAACCGCCTCCAATCGCCTGGACGCGGTCTACGAGGTCACCGCCAAGGCGTGGATGGACCCATTGGAGGCCGACGACCAGAACCTGGCGATTTCGGGCCGGGTCATGGAGATCCTCAGCGAGCACGTCTGTGAAGGCTGGCTTGAGGGCTATCTGCTGACCGGGCGCCATGGCTTGCTGTCGTGCTATGAGGCGTTTATCCATATCGTCGATTCCATGGTCAACCAGCATGCCAAATGGCTGAAAACCGCTGCCGGCGTGCCCTGGCGCAAGCCGGTGGCCTCGCTCAACCTGTTGCTGACCTCCCATGTGTGGCGCCAGGACCATAATGGCTTCTCCCACCAGGACCCCGGGTTTATCGACCTGGTCGCGAACAAGAAGTCCGACGTGGCGCGTATCTACCTGCCTCCCGACGCCAACTGCCTGTTGTCGGTGGCCGATCACTGCCTGCGCAGCCGCAATTACATCAATGTCATTGTGGTGGGCAAGCAACCGGAGTGGCAGTGGCTGGATATCGACGCGGCCGTGCGTCATTGCCTGGCGGGGATCGGTCGCTGGGGCTGGGCCTGCCGTGACGATCAGGACCCGGATGTGGTCATGGCCTGTGCCGGAGACGTGCCGACCCTGGAAACCCTGGCCGCCGTGACCTTGTTGCGCGAGTACGTCCCAGACCTGCGGGTACGGGTCGTCAATGTGGTGGACCTGATGGTATTGCAATCGCCGTCCCAGCACCCCCATGGCCTGTCGGATACCGCGTTCGATGAGTTGTTCACCCCCGACAAACCGGTGATCTTTGCCTTCCACGGCTACCCGGCGCTGGTACACCGGTTGCTGTACAAACGCACCAATCATGACAACTTCCATGTGCGTGGCTTCAAGGAGGAGGGCGCCACCACCACGCCGTTCGACATGGCGGTGATCAACGACCTGGATCGCTATCGATTGGCGCTGGACGTCGTCGAGCGTGTACCTCGCCTGCAGGAACAACGCCACGCCGCACAATCGCGCTATTGGTCGATGATGGAGAAACACAAGTTGCACCTGATCGAGCATGGCGAAGACCTGCCCGAAGTCCTCAACTGGCAATGGACGCCGGCCACCTAGTGGAGGGGCCGCTACTTGCGTTTCCAGTACTTCTGCATTTCGAGAAACAGAAACGAAGCTGTCCAGGTGATCAGCACCAGACCGGTCAGCGCTTGCAGGCCGGTCAAGTACTTGAGATGGCCCACGGGGGTGATGTCACCGAAACCGATCGTGGTGTAGGTGGTAAAGGAAAAGTACACACAGTCCATGAACGAGCCGTCGAAGCGCCCCGACAGGCGGCCCCATTCGCCGTAGCGCGTCATCAGGTAATAAGCCAGCGCAAAGCACCACACTTCGATCGCATGCGCCAGCAGGGCACCAAAGACGCCGATGACCATCCTGAAGCGGCTCCAGACCCTGAGCCGCGGCAGCCAGTCGTTCAGCCGCAACAGGCATTCGTAGTGAATGACCACGGCCAGGATGACCACCAGCATGTTGATCAGGGTGACAGCCAGCATGGCAAGCCTCAGTGGGGGGCGTCGGAACCGATGCTCAGCGGTGCCCGTTGCTGCTGCGGCATGAGCGGCGCGAAGTCCTCCGGGGTCAGGCTTTCCTTTTGCATCAACAAGTGCGCACCGGCATCCAGGTCGGCGCGGTGCGCTTGGAGCAGGACCTTGGCGCGCCCATAGGCTTCATCGAGCAGGGCACGAATACACAGGTCGACTTCCCTGGCGGTCTGCTCCGAATAATCCTTCTCGCCGCTGCCCTGCATGCGCTCACCCAGGTACGTCATATTCTGGCGCTCCAGCACTGCTTGACCCAGTTCGGCACTCATGCCGAAGCGGGTCGCCAACTGCCGGGCGATATCCGTCGCGTGGGCCAGGTCATCGGCGGCCCCGGTGGAGATCTGACCGTAAATCAGAAACTCGGCGGCACGCCCGGCCATCAGCACGACCATGCGGTCCTTGAGCATCTGGCAACTGATCAGGAAGTGGTCTTCGGTCGGGCGTTGCAAGGTGTAGCCCAGGGAGCCAATGGCCCGCGGCACGATGGAGACCTTGTGCACCGGGTCCATGTCCGGCAGGTGACTCGCCGCCAGGGCATGGCCCATCTCGTGGTAGGCCACGACCTGGCGTTCTTCCGGGCGTAACACGCTGCTCTTGCGTTCGAGGCCGGCGACCAGACGTTCCACGGCCGCGGTGAAATCCTCCAGGTCGACCGTGTTGGCGCCACGGCGGGTGGCCACAATCGCCGCCTCGTTGACCAGGTTGGCCAGGTCGGCGCCGGTGAAACCGGTGGTGATGTCGGCAATCTGTTCGCTGTCGAGCGCGGGGTCCACGGTGATTTTTTGCAGGTGGACCTTGAGGATCGCCTGTCGACCTTTGCGGTCGGGGCGATCGATCAGGACCTGGCGGTCGATCCGGCCGGCGCGCAACAGCGCCGGGTCGAGCACTTCCGGGCGATTGGTCGCGGCCAGCAGCACCACGCCTTCACGGGGGTCGAAGCCGTCCAGTTCGGCCAACAGCTGGTTAAGGGTCTGTTCTTTTTCGTCATTGCCGCCCAGGACCCCGACGCCGCGCATCTTGCCCAAGGCATCCAGCTCATCGATGAAAATGATGCAGGGGGCGGCCCCCCGCGCCTGTTCGAACAGGTCATGGACCCGCGCGGCGCCGACGCCCACGAACATTTCGACGAACTCCGAACCCGAGATCGAGAAAAACGGCACCCCGGCCTCGCCCGCAATGGCCTTGGCCACCAGGGTCTTGCCGGTGCCTGGCGGGCCGACCAGCAGCGTGCCTTTGGGAATATGCGCCCCCAACCGTGCGTACTTGTCCTTGTCCTTGAGGAACGAGACGATTTCCACCAGTTCGGCCTTGGCCTCGTCGATGCCGGCGACATCCGCGAATGTGACCCCGGTGTCCCGTTGGACAAACACCTTGGCCCTCGACTTGCCGATGTTCATCAGCCCGCCAAGGCCCTGTTTTTCCGCGACGCCGCGAAACAAGAAGTGCCAGACCACCATGATCAGGACAAAAGGCAGCAGCCAGCCCAGCAGGCCGCTCAAAAAGGTGTTGTCATTGACCCCGGTAAAACTCGCCCCCGATTGCGCCAGGTTCGCGGCCAGCGCGGGGTCGACCCGCACGGTGGAGAACAGGTTGTGGCCATCGATCGGTACCTGCAGCTTGCCGCTGATCTGGTCTTTTTCGACCAGCAGGTCGCTGACTTTCTGCTCGTTCAACAATTGCAGAAACTGACTGTAGGGGATGCTTTGCACCACCCGATGCTCCGTCCACAGAAACTGCGCAACGGTGAACACGACAAACGCGGTCAGAAAGTAAGACAGGTTCCATTGATGGTTCTTTTTCATGACCTTGACTCAAAAAAAGGCACGCAAAGCAGACACAACCGTTGAATGCCCCGGTTGATACCCAGGGGCATTCCTCACCTCATGCAAGCAGCAAGTGATCTTCCACCCGCATGACGCCAGGCACCGACCAGGCCGCCCGTTCCACGAGCTTGCGCTCACGCCACAGGTGCACCTTGCCGTCGAGCCTGACCACATCACCGTCGACCCTGACGTGAATATCCTTGGCGTCCACTTCGGCATTGCGCTTGAGCGCTTCTTCGATGCGTTTGCGGATATCGACGACGTCCACTCGGGGGCTCAGGGTCAGCCGATTGTCTACGCCGAGTACGCCGGATAGCTTGCGCACCGCTTTTTCTACGGTTTCCTTCTGGTATTGCCAGTCAACTTCCCCTTCAAGGGTGATCCAGCCGTGTTGAACGATGACTTTAACGGCATTGGGAGGCACGTCGGCGCTCCAACTGATGATGCTCAGGGCGCGGGCGGCGATGGTGTCGTCCGCAGTGCCGGCGCCTTTGTTCAGCCGGACCTGGATCTCCTCGGCGACGGCGCGCACGCCTTTGACGGCTTTGACCGCGCGTTCGGCGCGGACTTTCTGATCATAACTGCTGACATGTCCGGTCAGCGTGACTACGCCTTTTTCCACGGCAACACCGATGTTGGCTGCATCGATCTGTGGTTGGAACTCCAGCTCTTCCAAAATGGCTTTGCGCAAACTCAAGTCGCTCATGATGGTGTCCTCCGTCCAGTTCGTGGCTCATGACGGGCCGTCAGTGGCCAGTCACTGGTTTCTACGCCCGCGCTGCGGGAAATCATTGAGCTATATCAACAAGGGGTGAGTGAGCCGCAGGTCGATCCACGGTTTGCGTGAAAGCCAGCCATTATTTGACAAAAATCAGAGTGCGTACCTTTCCGGGTCTGATACTTCAACCACGACTTTTTCAATCTGGATGAAGGGGGCATGGGGCTCGACAGGCAGTTGAGTGGCAGTCAGGCGGTAACGCCGGCCCGGACCGAGGTATGTGATGCTCAAACTCAAACGTATCTTATTGATCGCACCCTCCGAGATGACGCGCACCCCGGCCTTTGATCGGGCTCAGGCACTGGCCACTGCCAGCGGGGCATTGCTGCATATTGTGGCGTTCGACTATGTCACGCCGCTGGCGCTGGCTGGCGTGTTTGACCATGACGCGATGGCCCAGGCCAGGGAAGGTTACCTGCAGGTCCACCGTCACTGGTTGGAACAGCAGATACGTTTCCAGCGGCGCACCGGGTTGCAGATGACCAGTGAGGTGGTGTGGGCCAAGCCAAGCCTGTCGCAGGTGCTGGACTACGTGAACGACTTCCACCCGGACCTGGTGGTCAAGGATGTGGAACATGTTTCGGCGCTCGAGCGCACCTTCCACCGCCCCCTGGATTGGCTGTTGCTGCGCGACTGCCCGGCCTGCCTGCACCTGGTGACCAACGCCAAGCGCCCAAAGCCGTTGAAAGTGCTCGCCGCCGTTGATCTGTCGCACCTGGAAGAGCTGACCTTCGGGCTGAACGAGCGCGTCGTCGAAATGGCGTCCACCTGGGCGCGGGCCTGCGAAGCGCAACTGCATCTGTTGAATGTCAGCAACTGGGCGGTGGTGGGCGATACGGCCCTGAGCGTGCCTACCCACAGCCTGGAAAGCAGTTTGAGCGAAGCCGTCAACGACGCCCAGGCGGAAGCCTTTGATGAGCTTGCCGAACGCCATGGCATCGAAAAAAAACGCCAACATGTGCTCAGCGGCATGCCCCACAAAGTGATCAGCCAGTTCGCCCGCCAGCATGCCTTCGATGTGGTCGTGCTCGGCACGGTCTATCGCGACCGGCTCGATCGGATGCTGGGCAGCACCGCCGAAAGCGTGCTGAACCGCACGTCCTGCAGTTTGATGATCGTCAAGCCGCTGCCCCGGTCTGATTGAAACGGCCCATTTTTTAAACGATCAAGGAGACAAGCATGCGCATGACATTTCTGGGGGCCGCTGGCACGGTCACCGGCAGCAAATACCTGCTGGAGCATCGAGACCTGCACATCCTGGTCGATTGCGGCCTGTTCCAGGGCTACAAGCAACTGCGCCTGCACAACTGGGATGCGTTCCAGCTGCCGGCGCGCGACCTGCACGCTATCGTGCTGACACATGCCCACCTGGACCACAGCGGCTACCTGCCGCTGCTGGTACGCAATGGCTATCGCGGCCCCGTATACGCCACGCCCGCCACCTGTGAACTGGCCAAAATCCTGCTGCGCGACAGCGGCCGCTTGCAGGAAGAAGAGGCCGAGTTCGCCAACCGCCACGGGTTCTCCAAGCACACTCCGGCCTTGCCGCTCTACACCGAACAGGACGCCGAGCGGGCATTGAAACTGCTGCGGCCAATCGAACTGCAGCACCGCGTCGCGATTGCCCCAGGCTTGAGCATCCTGCTGCGTGATGCCGGGCATATTCTTGGTGCGGCGACGATCGAAATCGTTGCCGATGGCGTCACGCTGGTGTGTTCCGGTGACCTGGGGCGCCCGAACGATCCCTTGATGTTCGCCCCGCAAACCATCGAGCAAACCGACTATCTGCTGGTGGAGTCGACCTATGGCGATCGTCAACACCCCGTGGAGCCGCCCGAGGAACAATTGGCGCAAGTGATCACCCGCACCGCGCTGCGCCACGGTATCACCCTGGTACCGTCGTTTGCCGTCGGGCGCGCGCAACTGCTGATGTATCACTTGTATCGCCTGAAACAACGGCATGCGATCCCGGACCTGCCGATCTACCTCAATAGCCCGATGGCAACGGACGTCACCCGTTTGTACCAGCGCTTTCGGTCGGAGCATCGGTTGTCGCTGGAAGAGTGCCAGGGCATGTGCGATGGCACGCACTTCGTGTGTTCCGTGCAACAGTCGATTGACCTGGACCAGCAACGCACCCCGGCGATCATCATTGCCGCCAGTGGCATGGCCACCGGTGGGCGTGTATTGCACCACCTCAAGGCGCTGGCGCCCAACCCACTCAACACCCTGTTGGTCCCCGGTTTCCAGGCCGGTGGCACACGCGGCGCACAGATTGTCGCCGGCGCGCCGTCGGTCCGTATCCATGGCCAGGACGTGCCGATCCGCGCAGAGGTCGTGCCCATGCAAACCCTCTCTGCCCACGCTGATGCTGATGAAATCATGCAATGGCTGCGCGGCTTCAAGCGCGCGCCGAAACATACCTATGTCGTCCACGGTGAACCCAACGCCTCGGATGTGCTGCGCCGGCGCATCAGCCAGGAGCTGGGCTGGTCGGTGTCGGTACCTGAGTATCGGGACTGTGTGGAACTGCCCGCCGTGGAGCGGCAATTGAGCGCTTAGCGCACGCACGTGCGGCGTCGGGGTAGTGCTTGGAATAGGTACTTTCCGACCTGCTCGGGCGGGTGGCAACGCGCTACGCTTGGGCGGCTTGAGACGTTTGCAAACATTCCGGAGCTTTTTTATGAATAGCGATGAAAAGCTGAGGCAGCAGGTGATCGACGAACTGAACTGGGACCTGGCGCTGAAAGCCGATCAGATTCTGGTCCAGGTGTCCGATGGTATCGTCACGCTCTCTGGCAATGTCACCAGTCATGCCGAGCGCTGGCACGCCGAACAGGCTGTGGCGCATGTGGCTGGCGTCGTAGACCTGATCAACCGCATCGACGTGGTTCTGCCTTCCAGCCATGTGCGTACCGACAGCGATCTGGTCGCCGCGGTCGCTTCAGCGTTGCAAGGGAACACCTCGCTGGCGGAACACCGCGTCAACATCAGTGTGACGGATGGCTGGCTGGTACTCAGCGGTGAAGTCGATTCGGAGCATCAGCGCCAGGCGGCAGGATATGCAGTGCGCTATCTGCCGGGGATCAAGGGGATCAGCAACGATATCGTGGTCAAGACCCATGCCTCTGCGCAAACCATCAAGACCGATATCGAATCAGCGTTTCGCCGCAGAGCGATTATTGACGCCCACGGTATCGATGTGCGCGTGGACGGCGGGGACGTCACGCTTTCGGGCGTTGTCGGGTCGCTTCCCGAACGCGACATGGCGCGTTTGACGGCCTCGAGCACGGCCGGGGTGCAGAAGGTTGTCGACAACCTGGTGGTCGCGCCCATCGCCCAACAAACGAATGGCCCAGGTGGCGCGGCTTGACTCACGGGGCAGCGGATCTCCCTCCGTGGCGAGGGCGCTTACTGTGGCGAGCGGGCTTGTTGTGGCGAGCGGGCTTGCCCCGCGTTGGGGCGCGAAGCGGCCCCATTACCGGCCATGGTTTTTTAACTGACGCACCGCAGTGCCTGGCTTTGGGGCTGCTGCGCAGCCCAACGCGGGGCAAGCCCGCTCGCCACAACAAGCACGCTCACCACAGTAAGCCCGCTCGCCACAGGGGAATTTGTCAGGGCCTGAAAATCATGCTCACGGGGTGAGCCCTTTGCCATGAACCGCGGCTGAAAGGGCTTTTTCACCGGCCGCCAGGGCGATGCGAGCCAGTTCGGGAATCGATTTGGCTTCGGTCCGGCTCATGATCGACGCGCGATGCTTCTCAACCGTCCTTTGGCTGATACCCAGCTCAAATGCAATGTTCTTGCTGGGGTGGCCGTCCAGGACCATCTCCATGATTTGGCGCTGGCGGGGAGTCAGGTGACTGATATGGTCAATGGCGGCCTGGCGAAGCGCCTTGAAGCCCTGGGTATCCGCTTGGTTGGCCAAGGCGTTTGTCAGGCTGGTCAATAGCTGCTGGTAACGGAACGGCTTTTCGATGAAGTCGCACACGCCGGCCTTCATCGCATCCACGACATCCGCGACGCGGCTGTTGCCACTGATCATGATGATGGGCAACTCGTCCCCCCGTGCCCTCAGACGCCCAACCACCTCCAGCCCGCTGATGCCGGAGGGGCGTGCTTCAATCACCAGGCAGCCCCGTTGATCGCCGGGATAGCGCTCGAAAAACTGCTCGGCGCCAGCAGCGTCACGCACGGGGTAACCTTGGGCCTCCAATACCCTGCGCAAGTTGTTGCGCAACGCCTCGTCCTCGTCCACGACGTAGATCACCGCGCCCGAAGACGCCGGCAGGGCACCTGGCGCATGGCCTGTGGCTGCCGCGCTCAGTGCGGTACCAAGGGTTGCGCGCAGCGTATTCAAGCTCACGGGTTTGCGCAGCAGCATGCAATCGGCGGCGAGGACCGCGTGGGCAACCTGCCGCTGGGTGTCGGCGGTCAGTACGATAGCCGGCGTGGTTCGGTTGAATTGATCGCGCAGTCGCTGCACCAACTGCACACCGTCCATGGCGGGGGCCAGCGCATGTTCGGTCAAGACCAGGTCAGGCTGGAGACCTGAGCGTGCCAGCCACGCCAACGCGGCGGCACCATCACTGACCGCAGCCGTTTGATAGCCCAACGAACCTAAGCCGCAGCACAGCATCTCGCGGAGCAGGGCCTGCGGCTCGACAACCAGCAACAGCCGATGGGACGCCGTGATCGGCGGTTTGATCGCGGTTTTTGGGCGTACCGACGACCGCGCTGACGGCACGCTGATGGAAATGAGCGTGGCTTTTCCGGGCGAGTACCGGACCTGCAACTGCGCCCCCAGCATTGCGCTCAACTCATAGGTTGAAAGCGCGCCCGCGCGGCCATAGGCATCCGGCAGGAAGGGCGCATGCACAGGCATCGACACGATGCGCAAGGCGGCCTCGCGGCTTTCACAGCCCGAACACCACAGTTCCAGGCTCAGCCATTGCCGATGGCGCCGGGCGCCCAGCGTCAGGCGACTGTTGCGGTTCGCGTGCATGAGGTTGTACATCAGGCTGCTCAGTACTTGCCTGAGGCCCTCGGGAAGGCTCCTGACCCATGCCGAACACGGCACGATCCGCAGTTTGATGCGCCGGGCGACGGCCAACGGTAAACAGTCTTGGGCCAGTGCCTTGAACAGGGTTTGCACGGGGAAGTCCACGGCATCGTGCCGATCTCTCTCGGTGAGGGAGGAGGGCAGGTCGAGCGGGGTGTTGAACCGGCTCAACAAGTGCTCCACCGTGGCATCCAATTGTTCAAGCAGCCCTTGGGCAGGTGTCGCCGGATTCAGCTCATTCGCCTCGAGCTGCCCCGTGATCAGTGAGACCAACTGTGCTGTCTGGCGAAGTGTCTGGTCGATACCGCGCAGGCGTTCGACGCTGGGCGTGGTCTTGAGGGCCAAGGGTTGTTGAGCCGCAGGCGGTGCACTCCCAGATACCGTGTGCGGTAAGGCGTCCTCCGACATGGATTGGTTGACGTGCATGACTAACCCTCCTGACAAGACCCGATGGTGCGTTGCCTGCCGCGCAATCCTATGCGGTTTGTCCGACGCTTTAATTGATCTATGTAAGTATTTTCCGAGCTCCCACCTCTCCCAGGGCCTTCTGCCTGGCGCCAATCGACAGCGCGTAAAGACGAAGCGCGACACCAGCCTGTGCGAGACGTCAACTCGCTCGTCTGCGCACCACCGAAGTGCATCCCCGGCACCGTTAAGGTGCTCGGCCATCACCCGCCAGCAGCCCTTGATAAAGGCTTATGGGTAGATTCCGACGCTAGTCACCTGCCCCCATAGCGACCATCGTAATCCTGGCTTATGGGCAGGGCGGATGCTGGCCGTGCGCTCTGCGTTGAATGACTCAATTTGAGGGGAAGGCAACCGTTATGGCTTACACGACGATCAATCCATACAACGGCGAGTTGCTCGCACAATTCGATACGCTGACGGCTGAGCAACTGGAGCGCAAACTGGCCGTCGCGGCGCAGTGCTACGCGGCGTGGAAAACCAAGACGTATGCCCAGCGTGCTTCGGTCATCGCCAAAGCGGCTGAATTGATGCATCAGCGCTTCGACACCCTGGCCCGTAAGATCACATTGGAGATGGGCAAGCGAATCAACGAGGCCCGCGGCGAAGTCAAGTTCAGCGCCGATATCATGGCGTACTACGCCAAGAACGCCGAGCGCTTCCTGGCGCCGCAGGCGCTGGAGCCGAGTGCGGGCGAGGCGCATATGGAGAGCAGCCCCATCGGCGTGGTCTTCGGCGTCGAACCGTGGAACTTTCCCTTCTATCAGTTGGCGCGCGTGGCGGGCCCGCACTTGATGGCCGGTAACGTGCTGGTGATCAAGCATGCCGGTTGTGTGCCGCAATGTGCGATTGCCTTTGAGCAGGTCCTGCTCGAAGCCGGCGCACCCGCGGGGCTCTATACCAACCTGCTGATATCCCACGAGCAGTCCAGGCAGGTGGTGGACGACCCGCGTGTGCGTGGGGTTGCATTGACTGGGAGTGTCGCCGCTGGCCGCAGCCTGGCGTCGTGGGCGGGACAGAACCTGAAGCCGTCCTCCATGGAGCTGGGGGGCAGCGATGCGTTCATTGTGCTTGAGGACGCTGACCTGGACCTGGCGATCAAATGGGCGATCTGGGGGCGGATGTATAACTGCGGGCAGACCTGCTGCGCGGCAAAACGCTTCATTGTCGTCGAATCCATGGCTGATGCCTTCCTGGAGGGCTTCAAGGCCGGGCTTGCGGCCTTGAAACCCGGTGACCCCATGGAGGAAAGCACCACCCTGGGCCCGCTGTCTTCGGAAGCAGCCTTGTTGCAGTTACTTGGCCAGGTGCACACGGCGACGGCCCACGGGGCACGGGTGCTGCTGGGGGGCGGGCGTATCGATCGCGCCGGTTCATTCATGACCCCGACCATCCTCACCGATATCGCCCCCGACAATCCGGCATTCCGCGACGAGTTCTTCGGCCCCGTGGCGCTGTTTTTCCGCGTCAAGGACGAAGAAGCCGCGATCGCCCTGGCAAACGATTCCGACTTTGGCCTCGGCGGGTCGGTGTTCACCCGTGATGTGGAGCGGGGACGTCGGGTGGCCAGCCGGATCGAGACCGGCATGATGTTTATCAACAACATCAGTTGGAGCGATGCCGAACTGCCCTTTGGCGGTATCAAGGATTCGGGCTATGGCCGCGAACTGGGCGACATGGGCATCCAACAGTTCGTCAATAAGAAACTCGTGCGTTACGTGTCGGCCCAGGCACCGGTCTGAAGCCTTATCCCGTCCCTATCCCGGGCGCCCGCACACAGGCGGGCGCCCCCCCATGGAGCGCGCGATGTACGTCAATGTGGCTGTGATGAAAGAAACCCACCCGCACGAACGGCGGGTGGCCCTGGTACCGAGCCTGTGTGCGAAGTTATGTGCATTGGGCGCCAAGCTGCATATGCAAACGGGGGCAGGGGACGCGAGCTTCCTGCCCGACGCGGCTTATACGGACGTGGTGTTCGTCTCCGGCAACGGGCAGTGGCTACATGAGGCCGATGTGGTCCTCGCCGTGCAGGCACCTTCGCAGGAGGTGGTCGGCAAAATGAAGCCGGGCTCGCTGCTCCTGTGTTTCGTGTATGCGCAGAACAACCCGGCCCTGGTGCAACGCTTGCTGGAGCGCCAAATCACGTGTTTTGCCATGGAGCGGCTGCCGCGGACCACGCGGGCCCAGTCGATGGACGCGTTGTCCAGCCAATCGGCATTGTCGGGGTACTACGCCGTGCAACTGGGGTCGGTGCATCTGTCTCGCATACTGCCAAAGGTCACCACCGCGGCCGGCATCGTCGGGCCTGCTCGGGTGCTGGTGCTGGGCCTGGGTGTCGCGGGGCTGGAGGCCATCGCCACCGCGCATCGGTTGGGCGCGGTGGTCGAAGGGTACGACGTGCGCCCGGAAACCGCCGAGCAGGCGCGCTCCCTGGGCGCCAGTTTTGTCGACGTGGGGGTCGATGCGCGGGGCAAAGGCGGTTATGCACGGGAGTTGAGTGACGCGGAAAAACACCAGGTCGCGCTCGTGCTGACTGAGCATATCCAACGGGCAGACCTGGTGATTACCACGGCGGCCGTACCGGGGCGGCCTTCGCCACGCCTGATCAGCGCCGCACAGCTCGCCGGAATGAAGCCTGGCGCCGTGATCGTCGACCTGGGCGCCGAAGGCGGGGGCAACTGCGAGGGCTGCGTCCCCGGCCAGACCGTCAAGGTCGGTCAGGTCACGCTGTTGGCGCCGTTGAACCTGCCTTCGTCCTTGAGCCAGGACGCCAGCCTGCTGTATGCGAAAAACCAGTTCAACCTCTTGGCGCTGATGTTGAAAAACAACGTCATCCACATTGATTGGGACGATCCGTTACTGGCGCAAACGGCGCTCACCCACGCCGGCAAACTCATGCCACCGCTGAGCCCGACAGATGCGCCCAAGGAGAAAACCTCATGAGCAACGTTGGTTTTATCGGCCTGTATATTTTCATGCTCGCCGCGTTTGCCGGCTGGGTCATCATTGGCCGGGTCCCGGCGATCCTGCATACACCGTTGATGTCGGGCTCGAACTTTATCCACGGCATCGTGGTGATCGGTGGCCTGATCGGCTTGCTCGACGCCGCGACACTGCCAGAGCAAGTGGCCGGGTTCGTCGCGGTGCTGCTCGGGGCGGGGAATGCAGCGGGCGGGTACGCCGTCACCGGCCGGATGCTCGCCATGTTCCAGACCAGCGCGCCGGAGCCCAAGCGGCGCAAAGCCCATCACTCCGCCACCCGCAAGGCTGAGAAGGCCTGAGGTTTGATCATGTTGATGATGACGTCGCAATGGCTGATAGGGCTGGTGTACTTCTTCGCCGCGTTTTTACTGATCTTCGGGTTGTGGCGCATGTCGTCGCCTGTCACGGCCCCCGGCGGTATCCATGTGGCCGGGTGGGGCATGGCGGGCGCGGTGATCGTGAGTTTCCTCTATGTGTTTTCCGTGAGCGAGGCGGCACGACCGCATCTGCCCACCAACATCGGCCTGGCGCTGGTGGCCTTGTTGCTGGGCGGTGGCGCTGCCTGGTGGAGTGGGCGCAAGGCGGCAATGACCGCCATGCCGCAGATGGTCGCGATCTACAACGGTATGGGCGGTGGCGCCGCCGCCGCCATCGCGGCCATGGAACTGTTCGGCACGCGGGCGCTCGACCTGCCCACCTTGGCCGGCACGTTGTTCGGCGCACTGATCGGCGCGGTTTCGCTATCGGGTTCGTTGATCGCCTGGGCCAAGCTCGATGGTCGCCTCGATAAACCCCTGCGCCTCAAGGGCCTGCAACTGATCAACGCGGCGGTGATGCTGCTGACCCTGGCTGCCGGCGCCTGGCTGATGCTCGCCATGCAGGCGGCAGACGGCGTGCCAGGCCATGTGCCCTGGTTGATCGCCGGATTCTTCGCGGGGGCGTTGCTGTTTGGCGTGTTGATGACGTTGCCCATCGGCGGTGCCGACATGCCGGTGGTGATCTCCATCTACAATGCCTTTACCGGCCTGGCGGTCGGCCTCGAAGGGTTTGTGTTGCAGGTTCCGGCCATGATGATCGCGGGCATGCTGGTGGGCGCCGCCGGTGTGTTGCTTACATTGTTGATGGCCAACGCCATGAATCGCACGGTGGCGCATGTGTTGTTTGCCCGTTTTGGTGATCAGCCCGTTCGCAAAGGCGCGGTGATCACGGGCGAGCTGAAGCCGACCGCCGCCAGTGATGCCGGGGTCGCCATGCGCTACGCCGCTAAAGTCATCATCGTGCCGGGTTATGGTTTGGCCGTCGCCCAGGGCCAGCAAAAGCTCTATGAGTTCGTGAAGCTGTTGCAGGCCCACGGTGTCCTTGTGCGTTTCGCGGTACACCCGGTGGCGGGGCGCATGCCGGGGCAAATGGACGTGTTACTGGCAGAAGCGGGGGTGCCCTACGACCTGATTTTCCAACTCGAAGACATCAATACCGACTTCCCCGACACCGATATGGTGCTGGTCATCGGCGCCAACGACGTGGTCAACCCCGCGGCACGCAATGACAAGGCATCGCCCATCTATGGCATGCCGATCCTGGACGTGGACAAGGCGCATCACGTGTATGTGGTCAAGCGCGGGGAAGGCAAGGGCTACGCGGGTATTCAGAACCCGCTGTTTTACGCAGAAAACTGCAACATGGTGTACGGCGATGCACAGGCTGTCCTGGTCAAGATGATCGAGGCGGTCAGAGGTTTGGGTTAAAGGCTTTTCGGGCTGGCCGGGCACTCGCCGGGCCGGCAAACACCACTCTGGAAGAGGGTCGCGAGATGAACAGTAAGATGTTAGCCGCCGTCGTCGAGTCATTTGGACAACCATTGGTCATGCGCCAGGTGGATATTCCGGTACCGGGGCCGGGGATGATCCTGATTAAAGTGGAAGCCTGCGGGGTGTGTCACACCGACCTGCACGCGGCGCGGGGGGATTGGCCACTCAAGCCTTCCTTACCCTTTACCCCTGGACACGAGGGCATCGGCATCGTGGTGGCGCTGGGCGAAGGCGTGACGGCCGTACAGAAGGGCGAGCGCGTGGGGGTGCCATGGCTGTATTCGGCGTGCGGCCATTGCGAATACTGCCTGCAAGCCTGGGAAACCGTTTGCGCCCAGGCCGAGTTTGGCGGCTACACGCGCAACGGTGGCTTTGCCGAATACATACTGGCAGACCCTGAGTATGTGGCGCATATCCCCGCCGGCCTGACACCGTGTGAGGCCGCGCCGATCATTTGCGCCGGGGTGACCACCTACAAAGGCATCAAGGAGGCGGATGTGCGGCCGGGGCAGTGGATCGTCATTTCCGGGGTGGGCGGCCTGGGCCATCTCGCGGTTCAGTACGCCAAGGCCATGGGGCTGCGGGTGTGTGCCGTCGACATCGACGAGCGCAAGCTGGCCCATGCCACGCAACTGGGGGCTGACGCAGTGGTGAACGCCAAAGGTGCGGACCCGGTGGCCGCGGTCATTGCCGCCACCCAGGGCGGTGCCCATGGGGTGCTCATTACCGCGCCTTCGCTCGGCGCGTTCAAGCAAGGCGTCGCGATGACCCGCAAACTGGGGACCTGCGTGCTCGTCGGCTTGCCCCCTGGCGAGTTTCCCATGGCATTGTTCGACGTGGTCGCCAACTGCATTACGGTGCGCGGCTCGTTCGTCGGCAATCGCCAGGACATGGCGGAGGCGCTGGCGTTCGCCGCCGCGGGCAAGGTCAAGGCCGACATTGAACTGCAGCCGTTGTCTGCGATCAACCAGGTGTTCGAGCGCCTTGAGCATGGCGATGTCCCCGCGCGGGTGGTGATCGATTTCAGTGGCCGTTGAGAGCGTGAAAAAGCATGCATACGTTTGACAGAGATCGGCGCCAGAGCGTGTTGCTGACGGTGAGTCAGATGGCGGAAGCCGACCGGCTCTCGGTTGTCGCTGGCGTGTCGTCTTTCGCGTTGATGAGCAATGCCGGTGCGGCCGTGGCGCGCGAAATCCAGCGCCGCTGGACGCCCAGGCCGCTGGTGGTGCTCTGCGGGCCGGGCAACAACGGAGGGGATGGCTTTGTCACCGCGCATCGGCTGGCCGAGGCAGGCTGGCCGGTGACGCTGGCCATGTGGGGCGATCCATCGGCCCTGAAGGGCGAAGCCAAGCAGCACGCACAACGCTGGCAGGGCGCGGTTCACACGCTGAGCCCAGCGCTGCTCGAGGGGGCCGAACTGATCGTTGACGCGGTGTTCGGCGCCGGCCTTGCCCGCGCCCTGCAAGGGCCAGTCCTCGAGACGCTGACCGCCGCGGGCCGTGGCAATGCTCCGATTATCGCGATCGATATACCCAGCGGGGTCATGGGCGATACCGGTGAAAGCCTGGGCGCGGTCGCGGCCGTGCTGACCGTGACGTTTTTTCGCAAGAAACCGGGCCATCTGTTGCAACCTGGGCGGGCACTGTGTGGCGATGTCGTCGTTGCCGATATCGGTACCCCCGAAACGGTACTCGACACCCTCGTCCCCCAGACCTATGAGAACCATCCCCGGTTGTGGCTGAGCGACTTGCCGCCCATCGCCACCCAGGATCGTACCCCCCGATGCGCCGGCGTGCTGCCCCTCGACGAGGACGAATTCCGACAGAAATTCGCGTTTTCAGGCGACTCGCTGACCCGCACTCGAGCCGCTGCCCAGTCCTGCTCAAGGGTGGTGGTCCTTGAAGGTGGTGACACGGTCATTGCTGCGCCGGATGGCCAAGCCATCATCAACAGCAATACACCCTCGAACCGGGCGGGTGCCAGCGTCGTATCGCGCTCGATCATTCATGGCCTGCAGGCCCAGGGGATGCCGGCGTTGTCGGCGGCAGCGGCGGGCATGTGGCTGCACGGCGCGGCCATTGCCGAGTTCGGTCCGGGGTTCTCGGCACAAGACTGGCCGGCCGTGCTGCCCGTGCTGTTGCGTGGCCTGGTCAATTGATTTGGCCCCTCGATCGGCGCGGGTTTGATTTTTATCAAGGAGCGCTTGCCAAAAAAAGGCAAGTTAGCCCGCAGCGGCTCCAGGTCGGCAGGGTGATCGACTTGATGAAAGAACAAAGATGAAGCCACGTCTGAAGTACCTTGCCCCCCCAAAAGATTACATACGAAGGTATTCAACCAATGGCTTCTCCCGCTGGCGTTACGGTCTCTGGGCTCCAATACAGGAAGTTCAACTTTTCCGGCTTTGAGCTGGCAGGTGATTTGCGATTGCCGCCAGGCACCGAGCGCCTGGTCATTCTGGTGCATGGGAGCGGCGGGGGCCATTCCAACCCGCGCAACCACTATATTGCGGAGTACCTGGCTCGCCACGGCATGGGGACCTTGATGCTCGACCTGCTGACGCGGACCGAGCAACGCTGGGATAACCTGACCGGTGTGCTGCGCTTCGACATTTCCTTGCTCGCCGATCGACTGACCAGGGTCATCGAGGCGATTGCCCACGATGCCGAGTTACGCCCGCTCGCCCTGGGGTTGTTCGGCGCCAGTACGGCCGCGGCCGCCGTCTTGGTCGCCGCCACCCGTGCGGCCACGGTCCAGGCGGTCGTCAGCCGAGGAGGGCGCACCGATCTCGCGGCGCAGGTGTTGCGCCGGGTCAGGGCGCCCACCTTGCAAGTGGTCGGCGCGCAGGACCCGGTGACCCTGCACGTGAATGAACAGACCTGCCGGGCGTTGCACTGCACGCAACACCTGGAGGTCGTGAAAGGGGCCACCCATCTGTTCAAAGAACCAGGCGCCCTGGCGGACGTGGCGAGGCTGACCGGCAATTGGTTTGAAAAGTACCTGCACCCGGACCCTTGCCCACCCCTCCATAGGCCCTGAACGTGAAGTTCGCGCCCTGAGCGATGGCCCACCAATCGGCCGGTTTTCGTCGAGGTCAACCCCTCAAGGAGCACCCGTGCACTTCTTAGCCTTGGCGGTCGACTATGACGGCACTATTGCCGAAAACGGCAGCGTCCCACCTGAAGTCTGTGCCTCGCTCGCCGCCCTGAAACACAGCGGTCGCAAGCTGCTGTTGATTACCGGCCGCGAGTTGCAAGCGCTCAAGCACCACTTTGCGCAACTGTCGCTGTTCGACCTGGTCGTCGCGGAAAATGGCGCGCTCTTGTATGACCCCACTACCGATACCGAGGAACTCATCGCAGATCCCGCCTCGACCGAACTGGTGGGGCGCCTGCGCGAAAAGGGGGTGTCGCCCTTGTCCGTCGGCCGGTCCGTGGTCGCCACCTGGCACCCGTTCGAAGAGGCGGTGATCAGTACCATCCGCGAGCTTGGCCTGGAGCTGCAGATCAGTTTCAACAAGGATGCGATCATGATCTTGCCGTCCTGTGTGAACAAAGCCTCGGGCCTGAGTGCCGCGTTGTCGAGGCTGGGGATCTGCGAGCTGAACGTGGTGGGGGTGGGCGATGCTGAAAATGACCATGCGTTTCTGGCACTCTGCGGCTGTACGGCGGCGGTGAGCAATGCCATTGAATCGATCAAGGCCCGCGCTGATATCTGCCTGACACAGGATCATGGTCGGGGTGTCTGCGAGCTGATAGAAAGGCTGCTGCAACAAGACGCGGCGCTGGGCAAGATCGAACGCATCGGCTTGCGGTTGGGCCAGACCGACGATGAGCGTCCGGTCTGGCTACCGCCAGGCTCGGTGTTGCTGATCATTGGTAATTCGGGGTCCGGCAAATCGAGCTACGTGACCTGGCTGACAGAGCGCATGGTCCAGGCGCGCCAGGATTTCTGCATCATCGATCCCGAGGGCGATTACCTGTGCCTGGAGGACGCGGTTACCGTGGGCGGCCTCACCACGCCCCCCACGACAGAAGAATCACTGCGCCTTCTGTTACAGGCCCGGCTCAACGTAGTAGTGAGCACGCTCGCCCTGGACCCGCCCGCCCGGGTGCAACTGTTTGGCGAACTGCTGCCGTTTATCCAGCGTCTACGGAACACATCCGGTCGACCCTACTGGCTGATCGTGGACGAAGCCCACTACATGCTGCCTCAGCGCGCGGTGTGGCCCTTGGGGTTTCTCGCCAATATGGGGGCGATCATCGTGGCCCTGGACTTCGACCAAGTCTGCCCGGCGTTGCTCGAAGGGGTCGATATGCTGGTGACCCTGGGCAGCACCGCGAGGGAATTGGTCCAACGCTTCGCCCATCACACGCAGCGAACGTGCCCCGCGTTCCCGGCACACCCACCGGGGCTTGAACCGGTATGCCTCTGGGACCTTCATCATGGTGAAGCGGTTGTGCTTCTGGAGCAGTTGCAGCCGCATCAAAAGCATCACCGCCACAGCGGCAAATACGCTGCCGGCAATGTCGGCGCATGGCGCGCGTTTTACTTTCCCGCGCTGGGCAAGCATGCGTCCAACCTGACGGAGTTTCTATCCGCGCTGGCGCAGCTGGACGCTCGGGCGTTTGGCGAACATCGAAGGGCCGGGGATTTTTCCAACTGGTTCCGCGAGGTGATTCGCGACGATGTCCTGGCCAACAAAACCCGCCTGATTGAAAACGACGACGCGGTATCCATCCCGGTGGCGTTGGAACAGATCAGCCGCCTCGTGCAATCGCGCTACCACCTTGAGCAGGTTGATGCGCCGGGAGCCGCCCCGGTCACAGCGCCAACTCATGAATAATGCGATCGAAATCACGCCCCTGGTACACCGAGGTAAACCCCGACTGCTTATACAAACCATGAATCGGGTAATCGGTCGATAAATCCGTCGAGCGCATCACGCTGAAGCCGTTGCGCCTGGCCGCGTCAATCAGGTGCCCCAGCAATAAATGCCCCAGCCCCTTGCGTAGCCAGGGGTCGGCGACGGCGACCGCGCATTCGCAGCAGTCGTCTCTATCCATGGCTTGCCTGTAGCGGCTGACGCCAATGACCTGCAATTCGCCGTCATGGTGGATCAAGGCGAGATAACCCCGGCTGATATCCCCCGGGACGCTCAGCAGCGAGTCGATGATGCGCTCGTCGACATGGGTCACCGCCCCCAGGAAACGGAAGCGCAGTGACAGCGGCGACAAACGCTGGAAGAAACGCAGCAGGCGTGCGTGATCGTCGGTCGACAGCGGACGGATCAGCACATGCGTTCCGTCGCGCAGTTTCTCCAGCCAGTGCTCTTCGGGTGACGCTTTATCCATCTCGGCGATGAGCGCGGCAGTGTGCGGGTTGGTCAGCATGGAGGGGCTCCAGTGCAGGGCAGGTAGTGAAGTCGGTGGCCTCGCGGAACGACCTGCATCACAGTGCGGCTTCGGCAGCGCGGGCTTATTGATTAAAGTCACAAAGCCCGGCGCAAAGGGCCCGGCCATCCCGATAGCGGCACGGTCAATCCGGGGTGTTTGACCTGAATCAAACGCACGTCTGGTCGCCGCGGCAGAATCGGACACTCCGCTGGTTCGATCCGGGGCACGGCATGTCTGTCAAACCGTCCATTCCAGGTGTCACCCATCCCCCTGCGCGTGAAGAAAAACAGCCTTACAGCCGCTCTGCGCTGTGGCTGACCTGGCTGTTGGGCGCGGCGATGTTTGCGACCGTGGTCGGCGTGGCGTTGCAGTTCACCGACGTTGAATCCTTCACCCAGTTACTGACCCAGGCCGAACCGTTGTGGCTGCTGGCTGCGCTGGGTTTGCAAGCCTTGACGTATATGGCGCAGGGGCAGGTGTTTCGGCTGGTGCTCAAGGCCGGGGCACACCGGCTGTCGCTGTGGGACGCGGGCAAGCTCAGCCTGATGAAGCTGTTTGTCGATCAAGCCCTGCCGTCCTCCGGTATCAGTGGCGCCTTTGCGGTGGTGGCGTCGTTTGTACGCCTGGGGTTTGCCAAACCGGTGGTGCTGGCCAGCCTGGTGCTGGATTTATCCGGCTATTTCCTCGCGTATGCGCTGTCGGTCGGCGTGGCGTTGCCGGTGGTGATCTTGCAGGGGCATGCGACACCCACGGTGATGACGACGTGCCTGGTGTTTGTCGCCGTCAGCCTGGTATTGGCCGTCGTTACGCCCAGGCTGGCCGGTAGTACCCACCTGGCGGCGCGTTTACCGGGGCAACGCTTTGCGATGGCTGCCAGGATCGTTTCATTGCTCACGGGCGCCGACCGCCAGTTGGTGCGCAGCCGAGGGTTGCTGTGGCGCATCACCGTGCTGGAGCTGGCAATCATCCTGTTGGACAGCGCCACCTTGTGGGTTCTGGTGCGTGCGCTGGGGGTGTCCGCACCGCCGTTGGGGTTGTTTGCCGGCTTTATGCTTGCCAGTGTGCTGCGCAGTATCGGCATTGTGCCGGGTGGTCTTGGCGCGTTCGAAGCCGCGGCGGTAGTGACGCTGCATTGGGTGGGGGTGAATGTTGCCGTGGCGCTGTCCGCCACCTTGTTTTTCCGGGGCCTGACCTTCTGGTTACCGATGTTGCCGGGCCTCTGGCTGGCCCATCGGGAATGGCAGTCCTCCGCCAGGCAACCCGTGCACTTGGTCGACGCCGATTACTGGAGCCCAGCGCTCAGCCAGGTATTGAGCAGCCTGCGCAGCACGCCCCAGGGCTTGAGCCATGCCCAGGCCCGTGCCCGCCTGCGCAGGGCCCCGCCCCAGGCCAAGGACCGCCCGCAAGGCCTGGGCAGGCTGGTGCTGGAGCAAATGCGCACGCCCTTGGTGTTGATTCTGATGTTGGGTGCGCTGGTGGCCGTGGTGGTGGGGGACTGGCTGGATGCGGCGATTGTTGGCTGCATTGTGCTGATCAGCGCGGTACTCAGCGCCTGGTATGAAAGCCGCGCCAGCCACGCGGTGGAACAACTGCGCAGCAAGATCGCGCTACGCGCCACGGTGCGGCGCGCGGGCAAACCCGTGGACGTTGCCGCCAGCGAGGTGGTGCCAGGGGACATTCTGCTGCTCAGCGCGGGCAGCCTGATCGCGGCGGACGGGCGAATCTTGCAGGCACTCGACTGTTTTATCGGCGAAAGCCTGCTGACGGGCGAAACCTTCCCGGTGGAAAAACTGGCGGGGGACTGCGCGCCGGATGCCACCTTGGGGCAGCGCCACAATTGCGTGTTCATGGGCACCTCGGTGCGCAGCGGTACCGCCGAGGTACTCGTCACGCGCTATGCCACGCAGAGTGAAATCGGCCGTATCGCCAAGACCCTGGCGCTGCGCCCGCCCGAGACCGAGTTCGAGCGCGGCCTGCGACGCTTCGGCGGCCTGCTGTTGCGGGTGATGCTGGTGATCACCATCGTGGTGTTCGGCATCAATATCCTGCTGCACCGTCCGACCCTCGACACCCTGTTGTTTGCGATTGCGTTATCCATCGGCCTGTCACCGGAACTGTTGCCGGCGATCCTGAGCATTACGCTGGCCAAGGGCGCGCAGCGCATGGCGGCCAAGGGCGTGATCGTGCGTCACCTCAATGCCATTGAAAACCTTGGCGCAATGGACATCTTGTGTACCGACAAGACCGGCACCTTGACCCGCGGTGTCGTGGTGCTGGACGGCGCCATGGATGTCGAGGGCCAGCCCGCCACCCCTGTGCTGCAATTGGCGGTGTTCAACGCCAGCCTACAGACCGGCATGCGCAACGCGATGGACGAGGCCATTACCCTGGCCGGTAAAACCCTGGCGCCGTGCCCCGCGGCCAGCAAGCTCGATGAAGTGCCGTATGACTTCGTGCGCAAGCGCCTGAGCGTGGTGGTCGCCCATGCACCTGAGGCCGAGCGGTTGGTGGTGACCAAGGGCGCGCTGGATAACGTGCTCGAAGTCTGCACCCAGGTGCGTCACGGCGCGCAGGACCTGGCGCTGACCGAGGCCGAACGGGCGACGATCGCCCAGCGCTTCGCGGCGTGGAGCGAGCAGGGGTTCCGGGTGCTGGGCCTGGCCACGCGGGCCGTGCCGGACCAGCCGCACTATGGCCGGGAGGTGGAAACCGAGATGACCTTTCGCGGCTTTCTGTTGTTCTTCGACCCGCCGGAGCCGGGGGTCAAGGACACCCTCGCCAGCCTCGACAGGCTGGGGGTGCAGGTCAAGATCATCAGCGGCGACAGTCATCTGGTCGCCCGGCATGTGGCCACGGCAGTGGGCCTGCCGGTGGAACGCATCATCACCGGCGCCGAACTGTCCAGCATGAAGGACGAAGCGTTGATGCACCTGGCGCCGCTGACCATGCTCTTTGCCGAGGTCGACCCCAACCAGAAGGAACGCATCATCCGCGCCCTGCAAAAGACCGGGCATGTGGTCGGCTATATGGGCGACGGCATCAATGACGCGCCGGCGCTGCAAGTGGCCGACATCGGCATTTCCGTGGACAACGCCGCCGACGTGGCCAAGCAAGCCGCCGACTTTGTGTTGCTGGAGCACAACCTCGACGTATTGCGCGAAGGCATCGAGGAGGGCCGGCATACCTTTGCCAATACCTTGAAGTACATCTCGATCGTCTCCAGCGCCAACTTCGGCAACATGATCAGCATGGCCCTGGCATCCCTGGTATTGCCGTTCCTGCCGATGCTGGCCAAGCAAATACTGCTCAACAACTTCCTGTCCGATATTCCGTCCATGGGCATCGCCAGCGACAACGTTGACCGTGAATGGGAAAGCACCCCGCACCGCTGGAACATCAGCGAGATCCGCAGCTTCATGGTGGTGTTCGGGCTGGTCAGCTCGCTGTTCGATGTCCTCACCTTCGTGGCCCTGTACCTGATGGCGCAGAAGGGCCCCGAGGTATTTCGCAGTGGCTGGTTCGTGGAGTCGCTGCTGACCCAACTGCTGACCATATTCATCGTGCGCACCTACAGGCCGTTCTACCAAAGCCGCCCGGCGCCCCTGCTGCTGGGCAGCGCCGCGGCCATCGGCCTGCTGGCTGTCGGGTTGCCCTACAGCCCGATAGCGCCGTGGTTCGGGCTGGTGCCTTTGCCACTGCCGATCCTGCTGACAGTGCTGGCAATCAGCCTGGTCTACATGGGTGCGGCTGAGGGTGTGAAACGGGTCTTTTATCGTCGCCAACGCAGGGCGAGGCGGGCGCTCGGCGTCATCCCCTCATGACGCTTCGGCTTGATTTAAATCAACAGGCCGTGCGCTCGGGTGGACGACGTTATGAAGCAATTCCATTGAGGTATGCACTCATGAATCTGAACAAGGCCATTGCCGGCCGGCGCTCGACACGTGACTACACGACAGAAGCCGTCGATGAAAAACTCATTCTTCGTTTGATCGACGCCGCCGTCCAGGCGCCCAGCTCGATGAACCAACAACCCTGGACGTTCACGGTGATCCGTGACCAGGCACTGCTGGAGCGGATTTCCCAGGAAGCCAAGGCCTGGGTGCTTGCCACGACTCCGGTGGGAGAGCACTCCAGTCACTTCCAAACGTTGCTCAGTGATGAAGACTTTCAGCTTTTCTACCACGCACCGGTATTGGTACTGATCTCCGGTAACGAGCCCAACCAGTGTATTGAAAACTGCGCCCTGGCTGCCGAGAACCTGATGCTGGCGGCTTATGCCGAGGGGCTTGGAACCTGTTGGATCGGTTTCGCCCAGGGCTATCTGAATACGCCGCAGGGTAAGCACGCATTGGGGCTTCCCGCCGAATGGACGCCTGTGGCCCCAATCATCGTCGGTCATCCAAAGTCTGCGCCCGCGCCTATCGCGCACAAGGCGCCGGTTATCCATTGGATAGGCTGATGAAGAGCGTCAGCGACCGCCTAGCCTGCGGTTCGCTTGTCTATTTGTTTTCTGATGTGGATCAGATCCGCTGCCAGGCCAGCTCCTATGCTCGGATTGACCCATAACGTCGAACGACGCCCCCGCCAAAGGCTACTACCCGACGGTACCCCAATGCCCCAAAACCTGGCGCAGGGTTCCCGCGATACCGCCTGGCCCGATACGTTGAAGCGCCGGGGTGGTTTTTCCTTCCTGTCTGGAGATCGATCATGAGCCAATACACCTGCTTGTTACTGATCATCAACCCCGCCCTGCGGGATGCCTCGGCGATTACCCATGCCGGTGCCCTGGCCAAGGCCAGTGGCGCGAGCCTGCACATTGCCGCGTTGGCAAAACCGCTGGAAATATTGGCGTTGCTGGAAGGCGACGTGCGCGACCGAGCCCGCGAAAGCTACCTCGAGGATCACCACCACTGGCTGGAAGCCCAGGTCAAGAGTCTCCACGCGCTTGGCCTGAACGTGACCACGCAGGTGGCATGGGCCACTGACATCAAGCGAGACATCCTGGATTACGTCAGCGAGATGCAGCCCGACCTGTTGATCAAACAGGTGCAGCACGAGTCTGCGCTCAGGCGCGCGTTTTTCACCCCGCTGGACTGGCAGTTGCTGCGCGAGTGCCCGATTCCTGTGTACCTGGTCGGCGGCCGGGACCATGCCTTGCCGCGTATCGTCGTGGCTGCGGTTGACGTGTCGGATATCCAGCAGGCGAACAGCGAGCTGAACGCGCGCATCATTGATCAGGCCATCAACCTGGCCCTGCAATGCAATGCTGAGTTGCACATGCTGTATGCCTGCGATATGTCCGCGCTGTACATGGGCGATATGGGCGGTATGGCGCTTTCCAACCTCAGCAAGGAGCTGGCGAGCAACGAGGAAAAAAGATTCCTCGAACTGGCCAAACGTTATGGCGTGCCGTCGGACCGTCATCACTTCGTGTCGGGCAACCCGGTTGCGGTGCTGAGTCAATTCGCCAAGGAACACCAGGTGGATGTGATCGTGATGGGCCGGGTCCAGTACCGCGGCATCGAGAAGCTGCTCGGCAGTACCACTGAACACATCCTCTACCAAGTGCCTTGCAGCGTACTGGCGGTCTAGCGCGGCGAAGGCCCGGTGTAATCAACCAACAGGCGCTAGCGTCTGATGAGGTGCCCCATGATTCATAGCCCTTCACTGCAAACCCTCTGGCCCGATCGGTCAGTGGCCGGTCAAGGCCTGGTGGAGCCGTTGCTCAAATACGCAGGTCGAGCCGACGTCATCATCCTCGCCTTACCCCGTGGCGGAGTCCCCGTGGCATATGAGGTGGCTACCGCGCTGCAGGTGCGTCTGGACCTCCTCGTGGTACGCAAGCTCGGCATGCCGTCCCATCCGGAATTCGCCATGGGCGCCATTGCCAGTGGCGGTATCCATATACGCAACGAAGAGATGCTGCGCGATCATCCGATTGATCAAGACCGTTACGACGCCGTAGTCGCCCGCGAAACACGCGAGTTATCGCGCCGTGAGCAGGTTTACCGGGGCGCCCGAGCGCCGCTGCAACTGAAGGATCAGGTGGTCATCCTGATCGACGACGGCCTGGCGACGGGGGCCTCGATGCTCGCCGCGGTCCAGGCGGTGCAGTTGCAGCACCCGGCGCGTATCGTCGTGGCGGTGCCGGTAGCGCCGCTGGAGACGGTGGAGACCCTGCGCTGTATCGTCAATGAAGTGATCTGCCCGCTGACGCCTGAGCGGATGATGTCCATCGGTTACTGGTACGCGAATTTCCCGCAGCTCACCGATCAAGAGGTCATCAAGTTATTGCAGCTGGCCTGGCAACGCGAATCGACTGAAGCGCACTCGGGGGAGAACCGCCTCGAAAGGTGAACCCTATACACCGAACGGATTTGAACCCGCTACGCGCCGACGACCGACGCTGATCATGGAGGCATGTGCCATGAGGTGCTCTATCAACCGATCACACCTGGCGCTTGCCGTCTGCGTGGTGGTGCTTGTGGGCTGTTCCGGCACCCGTGATCGGGCATCGCAAAAAACCGCGTCCATGCCCGCGCTTGCCTTGGTGAACGACGTGTGTTCCCTGTGCCACGGGCTGACGGGGGAGTCGGTGTCGCCGTCGTTTCCCAAGTTGGCCGGTCAGCAAAAAGACTACCTCAAGGCCCAGTTGACCGATTTCAAAGGCCATGTGCGCATGGATAAGGCCGCGACTCAGTACATGTGGGGCTTCACCCATTTGACCGACGCGCAGATCGCTGACCTGGCGGACTATTTTTCAAAGCAGCGGCCCATGCAGGCAGAAAGCGAAACGCCGGATGCCAGGGGCGAATGGATCTTTCGCCACGGCGTGCCGGCAGCCGGTATCGCCCAGTGCAGCGCCTGCCATGGCAGCGAGGGGCAGGGCCAAGGTCGGACACCGCGCGTGGCCGGCCAGCATGCCGCCTACCTGATCAGCCAGATCAAGGTGTTTCAACAGGCTGACCTGCGCGAGCGGGGGGACCTGGAGAGCCAGATTGCGCATACGCTGTCGGACGCCGATGCCGAGGCGGTCGCGCATTACATGGCGAGGCTGGGGCCATGAAACTCACGGCTGTACCGCCTCGGGAAGCGTTGCTCGGCGCGCCGCCCCCCACGGCCGAACGCTCGCAGGCGATCAGTAACGATGAGATTGCCGCGGTGTTTGACGATATCGCCGACCTGCTCGAGATCGATGACGCCAACCCGTTTCGCATCCGTGCTTATCGGGTGGCGGCGCGCACCGTGAGGGCGCTGACGGTCGAGCTGGCGCCGCTCATCGCACGTGGCGAACCCTTGCCAAAACTGCCGGGGATTGGCGTGGACCTGGCGGGCAAGATCAGTGAAATCGCCACGACCGGCAATTGTGCCCTGCGTCAGCGCTTGCGTTCGACATTGCCGCCTGGGCTGGTGGAGTTGCTGTCCATCGCCGGCCTGGGGCCCAAACGCATCAAGCACCTTTACCATGACCTGGGCATCGCCACCGCGCAGCAACTGTGCGAGGCCGCCCAGCAGGGTCATATCCGTCACGTTCCCGGTTTTGGCGAACGGCTGGAGGCGCGCTTATTGAGCGCCGCGCAGAAGGGGCTCGGAAAGGATCGCCGATTGCCGCTGGCGGTTGTCGAGCCCGTGGCGCTGCGGTTGATCGAATACTTGCGCCAACTGCCTGGGGTCGAGGATGCCCAGTTGGCTGGCAGTCTGCGGCGTATGCGCGACACCGTGGGGGATATCGACATCCTGGTGACCGCTGCGCCCTCTGTGGGTGTCACGGCGCACTTGATCAAGCACCCGGAGGTTTCCACCGTATTGGTGAAAGGTCGTACACGGGCCAGCGTCGTGCTGGATTCCGGTCTGCAAGTGGATGTGCGGGTCGTCAAACCCGCGGACTTGGGTGCCGCGCTGGTGTATTTCACCGGCAGCAAGGCGCATAACATCGCGATCCGCAAGCAGGCGCGGGACCTAGGGCTCAAGCTGAATGAATATGGGGTGTTCAAGGGGCAGGAGCGGCTGGCGGGGGCCACGGAGGTGTCTGTTTATCAGGCGCTCGGGTTGCGCTGGATCACGCCGGAGTTGCGTGAAGATCGCGGTGAAGTGACGGCGGCACTCAGCGGGCGTTTGCCGAGGCTCGTGGAGGTGAGTGACCTCAAGGGTGATTTGCACGTGCACAGCCTTGACTCCGATGGCGGCAATAGCCTGGAACAGATGGCATTGGCCGCGCAGCAAGCCGGGTTGGAATACCTGGCGATCACTGACCATTCCCGCGCACTCGCAGTGGCCCATGGTCTGGCTGGCGAGCGGTTGTTGAAGCAGATCGACCAGATCGATGCACTCAACGCCCGCCTGCAAGGCATCACCGTGCTCAAGGGCGTGGAAGTCGAGATTCTCGAAGATGGCAGCCTGGATCTACCGGACACGGTCCTGGGGCGCCTGGATCTTGTGGTGGGGGCGGTCCACTCCCATTTCGGCCTGACACTGCGCCAACAGACTCAACGCCTGCTCAGGGCCATGGATCATCGTTATTTCACGATTCTGGCGCACCCGTTGTGTCGCCTGATCAATGAACGCGCGCCGTTGAATATGGACCTGTCGGCCATCATCAGGGCCGCCGCCGCACGCGGCTGCTGCCTGGAGCTCAACGCGCAACCCCAGCGCATGGACCTGTTCGATCTGCAATGCCAATACGCCAAAGACCAGGGCGTGCTTATCAGCATCAATTCGGATGCCCATCGCACCACGGATTTTTCGTATTTGCGCTACGGCGTCGCTCAAGCCCGGCGTGCCTGGCTAGGTAAGGATGACGTACTCAATACCCGCTCACTGAGCACGCTGAAGTCTTTATTGGCCAAGGCGCGGGGAGGGCGCGCCGACGCTGCCAGGGACTGATTGTTGGTCGATAGTTGACAAAAATCAGAGTGCCACCACCACAGCGCCGGATACTTGAACCGCAGCAGGTGCTTTCCTGCCATGACCTTCAAGGAGATTCCCATGAATATGCGTTTACCCGTTGTGTTGCTCAGCATCCTGTTGGCGCTGTCGGCCGGTTGCAGTAGTAAGTCCGCCAAAGAGCTGGATGCGCGCCTGGAGTCGGCCCAAAGCAATGCGCTGTCGGCGAAAGCCAGGGCCGATGAAGCCTACTCCAAAGCCGAGCAGGCGGCGGCAGCCGCCAATCAAGCGCAACAGACCGCCGACCAAGCCAATGAGCGTGCCAGCCGGGTACTCGAAAAGGCGAGCCGCAAGTAGTGAACGGTTGCAGCACCCGACGCCTCGTCGGGCTTGCTGCAAGGCCGCTCCAACGCGGGCGGCAGCGACACAGGCTTGGGTATTCCGACCGGTGCCGGGCAGGGCAGGAGAAGTCATGAGTAGCGTCCCCACCACTGCCGCCGCACACCCGGCCATCGCGTCGAACGGTCTGAGTAAATGGTTTGGCGAGGGCAGTGCGCGCATGACGGCGGTCGATCAGGTGGCGCTGGTCGCGCAGTTTGGCGAAATGGTCTTTATCGTCGGGCCTTCGGGCAGTGGCAAAACCACCCTGTTAAGCATGATCTCCGGGATATTGCGCCCCGACGCCGGCACAGTGACGATCAATGGGCAGGATATCTGGAGCCTGAGCACCGACCAGTTGGCCGAGTTGCGGCTCAACAGCATTGGCTTCGTGTTCCAGGACTATCATCTCTTCGCGCGGCTGACCGCCGCTGAAAATGTGGCCATTCCCTTGATTCTCCAGCACCACGACTGGAATGACGCAATTGCGCAGGCCAGGCAAAGCCTGGAGGTCGTCGGGCTCAAGGACCGCGGGGACATCCTGCCGGTCAAACTGTCGGGCGGCGAGCAGCAGCGTGTCGCCATCGCCCGAGCGATTGTCGGCGCCCCGCAGATATTGATCCTGGATGAGCCCACGGCGTCCCTGGATGGCGACACCGGGAAAATGATCATCGCTTTCGTCAAGGAAAAAATCCTCAATCAGCAGCGCTGCATCCTGATCGTTACCCACGATGCGCGGATCAACGAGTACGCCGATCGCATCATCTATATGGTTGGTGTACATGATCCTGTTCATGGCACTGTTTACCGCCATGACCGGTTACGGCCTGGGCATCGCCCTGGTGACCCTGCTGATCAGCGTCACGCGGACTTACTTGCCTAACTACGCGGCGATCATCACCTTCTGGAACCTCGGGTTGGCGTTTGGCATGGTGTTGTTGATCGCGGGATTTTCCAGTTACCTGGGGATCCGCAAGGTCCTGAGGATTGAGCCGTACGATATCTTTCGCGGCTGAGGCGCATGCAGCGCGGTGGCCGGGCCGGAGCGTACACAAAAAAAGCCCCTGGCCGGTCTCCCGGCAAGGGGCAAGGTGGCCTGGGATTCACTCGCCCTTGATCGGCACGACCTTATCCGCTTTCATGGCTTCAGGCTTTTTCGGCAACGAGATGCTCAGCACACCCTTGCTGAAACTCGCGTCGATCTTATCGGCGTCAATTCCCTTAGGCAGGTTGAACACCCGTTCGAAGGAACCGTAGTGACGCTCGCTAAGGTGGTAGCCTTTGCGTTTTTCTTCCTTGTCCTCCTGCTTCTCACCTTTGATGATCAGGCTGCCATTGGACAGTTTGACCTCAATGTTTTTCTGGTCCATGCCAGGTACTTCTGCGGTGATTTCGTAGCTTTTTTCTTTCTCGGTGATGTCCACGGCTGGCATGCCACGGCCCATCAGCTCGCGGCGCCAGAGCGGTTCAACGTCGAACAGGCCCCGGCTGAAGGGCGACAGGCTAGTCCCGCGATTGAAGTCATCAAACAGGTGATCAACCTGTTGCCGCAGTTTTTCCAATGGCCGCCACAGGTCTGTCGTCGTGGGATGCTGGTCTGATTTGTGTTCGGCAGTGACCGGCATTTTTTTTACGGAATTGCTCATCTTGCGGTACTCCTCTTCAGATAGAAGGCAGGCAGCGGCTGCTTCCGCGCGGCCTGCCAGGACAAAACAACCCCCTTACAGGGTCAGCGCACCGGACCACAGCATCCAGCCGGCGTAGGCAGCGGCCGCCCAGATGATGATCAACAGCCCGGTTTCAGGGCCGCTGAGCGGTTGCCCCTGACGGGCTTTCATGCTGCCCAGGTAGATCAACGAGCCAGGGGCGTAGAGGAGGGCGCTGAGCAGCAGGTATTTAGGCCCGGCGGCGTAGAGCAGCCATACGCAATACAGCGTGGCGACCGCCGCGATGGCCATGTCGCGCAGTTGCAGGGCGCGGTGGCCGGCGTAGGTGGTGCCCTGCCAGGTCAGTTTCAATGCATAGAGGCCGCTGAACAGGTAGGGCACCAGGATCATCGACGTGGCCAGGGAGATCAGCGCGAGATAACTGGCGCTCGAATACAGGGTCAACAGCAGGAATACCTGGATGCAGCCGTTGGTCAGCCACAGCGCATTGGCGGGCACGCCCTGGGTATTTTCCGTGGCCAGCGCGCCCGGCATGACCTTTTCCTTGGCCGGCGTAAATACCGACTCGGCGGCCAGCAGCGTCCAGGCGAGCAGGGCGCCGCCCACCGAAATGATCAAGCCGATACTGATCAGCACCGCCCCCCATGGCCCGGCCGCTACCTGCAGTACACCCGCCATCGATGGGTTCTTGAGGGCGGCGAGTTCCGGTTGTTTGAGAACCCCCAGCGACAGCAACGACACCGCGATCAGCAGCAACAGCGTGATAACAAAACCGATCACCGTGGCGCGCCCGACATTCGCGCGCTCCGCCGCCCGGGCAGAAAACACGTTGGCGCCTTCGATCCCGATAAACACCCAGACAGTCACCAGCATGGTGCTTTTGACTTGATCCAACGTACTGCCCAAGGCGGGCGCGCCCCAGAAGTCGACGCTGAAGGTCTCACGCTGGAACGCCGCGATCACCAGGCCGATGAACAGCAGCAACGGCACGATCTTGGCGAGGGTCGTCAACGCGTTGGCGCGGGCAGCGGTGCGCACCCCCCGCAGGATCATCCAGTGCAACGCCCACAGCACCACGGATGCACCGGCGATCGCGGCTTTGTTATTGCCATCGCCGAACAGCGGGAAGAAGTAGCTCAGGGCCGCGAACAGGATCACCAGGTAACTGACGTTACCGATCCAGGCACTGATCCAGTAACCCCAGGCGGAATTGAAACTCAGGTATTCACCGCCCAGCGCACGGGCATAGGCAAATACGCCGTTGTCCAGCGCCGGTTGACGGTTGGACAGGGTCTGATAGACCAGGGCCAGCGACAGCATGCCGACGCCGGTGATCAACCACCCAATCAGGATCGCGCCAGCGCCCGCACCGGCCGCCATGTTTTGTGGCAGGCTGAAAATGCCGCTGCCGATCATCGAGCCGACCACCAGGGCGATCAACAGACTCAACGACAGGCGCTTGGGTTCAACCTTGTGCAGACTGCCCGCAACGGGTTGGGCAGACGGCGGGGCGATCGGTTGGGAGCCTTGTAGATGCGTAGCCATGACGAACCTCCAGGAAACTAGCGTTTCTGCACCATCGAGTACGAAGGTGCGACTGCTGCGCTTAATTTCTGCGTGAAGGGCCAGGGCCTGGTTGATTTAAATCAGATGTAGGTGTCGTTGGGTCAGTGGGAATACCTAACTGATTGAATGGGTTTATAAAAAAAATCGCGTTGATCCGGGGCCCGATGGCTTGCGCAGGGTGCAAGCCACACACCGTCTCGCGTTCAAACCTGCATGAATTGCCTGATTCTGTCCCCGCACTGATCGGCACGAATGCTCTCGGGCGCCGCATCCAGCGCAACCAAACCGTTTTCCATGAAAATCACCCGGTCGGAAATTGACAGGGCGAAGTCCATCTCATGGGTCACTATCAACAGGGTCATGCCGTCTTTGGCCAAGTCGCCGATCACCTTGAGCACATCGCCCACCAGTTCCGGGTCGAGGGCTGACGTTGGCTCATCAAACAGCATGATGTGGGGATCCATGGCCAATGCGCGGGCAATTGCCACCCGTTGTTGCTGGCCTCCAGACAATTGGTGCGGGTATTTTTGCGCGTGCGCCAGCAGCCCGACCTTGTCCAGCAGGGCGTAGGCACGCTGCTCACTGACGAACGTGTCGACGCCGTGATAGCGCGGTGCAAGCGTGACGTTGTCGAGAATGGTGCGATGTGGAAACAGGTTGAAGCTCTGGAACACCATACCGATGCGCTTCACCCCACGGCGGACTTGTTGCGCATGGGGGTTGTCACCGGCGTGGATATAACTTTCGCCGAACAGAATGATCTCGCCTTGGTCGATGCTCTCCAGGGCGTTGATCGTTCGAATCAGCGAGGTTTTTCCCGATCCCGACGGGCCGATGATGGAAATCACCTGACCCACATCAATGCTCAGGTTGATGCCCTTGAGCACCGCGTGCGGGCCGTAGCGCTTGTGAATATCGACCAGTTGCAGGGCGGGCGCCGAGCCGGCTCCCAACGCGGTACGAGCGCCCGTGGAAGGCGGTGCCACCTGTGACGCACGCAGGCGCTGCACGCTGATGTCATCCAGGGTGTGTGGTTTGCGGTTGTTGAGTTCCAGGTGTTGCTCCAGCCAATGAAACAGCCAGCCGAGCACGGTCACGATCAGCACGTAATACACCGCCACCGCCGACAGGGTTTCCATGACCAGGAAGTTTTGTGCGTACAGGCGCTGGCCTACGGTCAGTAGTTCGGTCAAGGAAATCACCGAGACCAGCGAGGTCAGTTTCACCACGGTGATGTATTCGTTGATCAGCGTCGGCAGGGAAATGCGAAACGCCTGCGGGATCACGATCAGGCGCTGTAGCCCGAGCAGACCGATGCCCAGCGCGCGGCCGGCTTCTTTCTGGCCTTTGGCAACGGATATCAAGCCGCCACGGTGAATTTCCGCCATGTACGCCGCTTCGGTGACCACCAGGGCCAACAGGCCGGAATAGAAGGGGTTGGAGAGTACTTCACGGGTGACCGGGAACATCTGCGGCAGGTTATAGACGAACACCACCAGGACCAGCAGCGGCACGCTGCGAAAGAACCAGATATAAATCGACGCCGGCACGCTGACCCAACGCGTGGCCGAGAGTTTGGCCGAGGCCAGCAGGAACCCCAATAGCATGCCGATGAACCAGGCCAGCGTGCTGAGCTGCACCACGGTAACGCAGGCGCTCCAGAAGTCGGAGACTGAAAACAGAGAAAAAAAGTAGGGCCATTCAAATTGCATGTGTATCTCCAACTGCTCGCGCCGACGGGGCTTTACCCCAATGCCAGTCAGGTAAGGCTTTTTGTAGGAACTAGGCGTCCCCCTCGCTCCTACAGAAGGCCATGGCTGTACTGAGTCAGTTAGTCGGTGCTTCCAGGTTGTATTTCTTCAACAGGGCGGCGTATTCCCCCGACGCTTTCGTCGCATCGAAGGCCTTGAGCAGTGCCTGATAGAGCGCGTCGTTGCCTTTCTTGACGTAGATACCCAGCGTCTGTTGGTAGATCGAGTGCTCGGTGCTGACGACCACGCGGCCCTTGGTACGTTCTGCGATCATGCCGGCGGCGCCGTCGATCTCTACCTGAGCCTGCACATTGCCGGAGAGCAGTGCTTGGGTCACTTCAGGGGCGGACGGGAATTCGCTGACCATAATCGCGCCCTTGTTATTCGGGGTGCAGTAGTCAGTCGAGAGTGTGTTGAACTGCGCCACCCACGTGGTGCCTTTTTCCAGGCCGACTTTCAGGCCACAAAGGTCTTCCGGTACTTTCGGTTTCAGTGGGCTGTCCTTCAGCACCATGATTGCGGCACCGGTCTTGGCGTATGCGATGGTTTGCGCTTGAGTCTGCCGCTGGGGAGTGATGTACATGCCGGAGATGATCGCATCGTAGTGACCGGCGTTCAGGCTGAGGATCAGGTTGGAAAACTTGGTGTCAACGAAGTCAGCCTTGAGGTCCAGGTGCTTGGCGAGCAAGTGCGCAAGTTCGGGGTCGGAGCCGACGACGTTTTTATGTTCGTCGTAGGACTCGAAGGGCGGATAGGTGATCTCCATGCCGACCTTGAGTACGCCGGGCGTCACCGTGGTCGCCGCATGGGCGCCAGTCGAACCCAGGATTGCGACGGCAAGCAGGGTCAAGCGAACAACATTATTCATTGGATTGCGCATCATCGATGACTCCACGTCGGTAAAGTAGGACTGGGCGGGTTTTAAAACAGGGTTGTTGGAACCGGTCGAGGGTTGCATCAGGACGCGTTCTGCGCCTGGTTCTTCAGGTGGCCGAAGCTGGAGGGCTTGCGTGCCTTCTCATACAGCTTGAGTTCGCCGCGTTCGACTTTGCGGCGCAGGTACTGATAGGTCTGCAACGCTTGGCCGAACATGTGTTCGCCGATGGTGATTTCCTCGTAATCCTCACCCCCCGCCAGAAATTGCGGCAGCGGCTTGATCTGGGTGTGGAAGTCGCACGCGTAGAACAGTGGAAAGGAGTAGCGCTCCTCGCTGACGCTGCGCACTCGGTGAGCCGTGGCGACGAACGTCCCCGCGGTCATGACCTCCAGCATGTCGCCGATATTGACCACAAACGCACCGTCTACGGGCGGCGCATCAATCCATTGCCCCTGATCGTTCATCACTTCGAGGCCTGGCTTGTCGGCGAGCAAAATGGTGAAGCACTCGTAGTCGGTATGCGCACCAATGCCTGGCGCGTCTTGTGCCGCCGTATCAAATGGGTAATGAATCAGGCGCAGCTTCGACGGTGGGCGCGTGACCAACGCGTCGAAATAGTCTTCTTCCAGGCCCAATGCGAGTGCAAAACCCTTGAACAGGCGACGACCTAATGCGAACACCGCTGCGTAATACGCTTCGACCGCGGGGCGGAAACCCGGCAGGTCGGGCCATTCATTGGCGCCGATCAACGGCGTTCCGGCAATGACCAGCGGATCGTCTTCGCCCACTTCAAAACCGATATCGAAGGCCTCCTTGTGATCCGGTTTGCCTTTGGCATAGACCTCTTCACCTTCAGGCACAAACCCCTTGTGGCTGCGGGAAGTGCCGATGTAGTGCTGCATCTTGTACTCAAGCGATTGCGCAAACAGCGCCTTCGCCGCGTGGCGCAAGCCGTCGATCAGTGACGACGCGATGCCGTGGTTCTTGATGTACAGAAAACCCACCGCGCGGGCGGCGTTACCGAGTTCTTCGGCGACCGCCTGGCGTTGTGTGATGTCGTCGCTGTAAAGCCCGGCGATGTCCACCACCGGAATGCGGCTGAAGTTGGCGCTCTTGGGCGTTTTGTCAGGCATGAGGGAACGCTCCTTATCGGGTTGAGGCGCAGGTGAAACGCCGGAAATGCTCGCGCTCGGTGTTTGCCATCCACACGTTCAGCGACCACAGATCGGCTACCGGTACATTGGTGAAGGGCAGATGATGCAGATAGCCGTCGGCACCGAACTCGGGTGTCAGCGTGCTGATTTGATAGCCGCGGAGTTCCTGGGAGCGCCAGACGGCCTCCCAATGTTGCTGATGGAAGGCCAGCGCTGGGCCGTACTCGGGGGCGGCGGGGTGGGGCACTTGCGGCCCTTGGTCATAACCGACCCGGGCCTGAATGTGGTGAACGCGTTCGACGAAGGCGCTGAGGTCGTCGAACGGATCATTGAGCAGGCGCTCGCAGGTGACGACCCAATGACTGATGTCACTGGTGAAGCGCAGGTCCGGCAGTTGACGAATCAGCTCGAGGGTGACCCACGGGTTGAACAACGAGCGAGCGCGATGGGTTTCAAAGGCGCACACCTGGTCGTGCTTGCGCGCGAGGTCCATGGCGCGGCCAAAGAAGTCGACTTGCTGTGCCAGTGGCCAGCGGTCGTTGCCCGCCAGGAGGTTGACGAAGCGCGGCGACAACTCGGCGGCCCAACTGAGTTTCTTATCCAGGTCCAGGAGGTGTTCGTCGACACTCGCCGATTGTTCCGGCAGGACGTCGTAGGCGCTGAAGACGGTGCTGATATAGCTGACATGGTTAGCGCGTAGAAAGGCTGCGAACTCGGCACGCTCGCTGGCGGTCATGGGCAGGCGAGCTTCCATGCCATCGAAACCGGCCTCAAGCAACTCCTCGAGCGCTTGCGCCTTGCTTGCGGTGTAGCCCCACAGCGTGCGGAATATTTCCAGTTTCATCGATGTGCCCCAAAGAATCCTTCGTGTGATTGACACAGCGGCGTTGCGGCGCAAACCGAAACGCACGACAAACGGCAGTGACTATCAGAAAAGGCAAACTTCGGGCCGCATCTCTAGGGGAGGGCTCCTTTATTGGCGTCGATGATAGGGAAGGGCGAGGAGCGAAAAGAATAGGGCAGCGCAAAAAGATAGTTCAGAGATTTCTAAACTATTGCGCGCAGGTCTATAGGAAGAATTAGGGGGGAGGAGGGCTTCAAAGGCCCCGGATCGGCCCAGTGGCAAGCCAGTCGTTAAGAAACCTTCAGGTGCCTCTCCTCAATTCTCCGTCGGCCTGTGAAGGTAGCTTTCAAGCAGGGTGACAACCTCAGTGATAAAGCGCTGATCCTCCAGCAATTGCGGTCGATCCGCGGTAACCGTATGGATGATCGCGTGCGCAGCGATGCCCACCAGGTAGATCGAAAGATCCGGATCGGGAACATTCGTCATGAAAGGCCGCAATACGTCTGAGAACTGTCGTTGCAGATGACCTTTTTCTGGTTCTGCCTGCCGAACGGTAAGGGGGAGTTCTTCATGAATCGCCTTATGCAGCGCAGGGGCAATTCGATGCTCCGCGACGATCATGTCGACGATCAATGTGAGCGCCTCTCGAAGAGACGGTTGTCCTGGCAAAATCTCCAAAGCGTTAAGCAGATCCGTACGCGTTGCAGCGGCATGACGTCGCTGCAGCTCGGCGATTACCGCCTCCTTGTTCGGAAAAAACTGATAGAGCGAGCCAATATTGACACCCGCGCGCTCTGCAATCGCATTGGTTGTCAGTCCTTCCCAACCGACCTGGGTCAAAATGTAAGTAGCTGCTTGCATAATGGCTTCGACGGTTGCCCGCGAGCGTGCCTGGGCCGGGATTTTACGGGGGGTTACGGTCATTCGGCGCTTGCTCACGGGCCGCTCCAGAACACGAGTTTTTAAAATATAAGCTTTAACTTACGATTTGAGACGAGGAAGCACAACCGCCCTAACGAACCGAGAGCACCCGAATCATGAGCACACGAGACCCCATACGCCCTTGGGACGGTTTTCAGGCAGCGAACCGCTTTCGCAGGGCCATTCGTAAATTCAACTCGACGACGATTCCCGAAGATGACGTTTATGCGCTGCTCACTGAAGCGGCTTTTGCACCTTCCAGCGGGAACATGCAGCCGTACGAACTGCATTGGATTCGAGAGCCAGCCTTGAAAGCCAGGGTCGCCGCGGCCTGCAACGGGCAGAAAGCGGCGGCGTCAGCGGCAGACTTCATTGTCCTGGTGGCGAGCCCCGCGCTGGGCCTGCGTACCGCAAACGAACAACTTGCTCACGTGGAAAGCTCGACGGCGCTGGGGGCCGACTCGAAGGCCTACTATCGCAAGCAAGTCGGTATGTTCCAGAAAATTCTGGGAGTCGGATCTTCGCCACTCTGGTCACCGCTGGTTTCTCTTGCGGCACTTATTCGCCCCACGTTATCGCTGATCCCCATAGGGCACATCGGCGGTCGTCAGTGGGCCGCCCGCAATGCAATTTTCGCCGCTCAAACAATCATGCTGGGTGCGGCTGCCAAAGGCATCGACTCGTGTCCGATGGAGGGGTTTTCCGCGTCGCGGCTGGCCAAACTTCTTGATCTCCCACGGGGATCGGTTATTCCACTCGTGATTGCCCTTGGGTATCGCGCGGATGATGCTCGGATCGAAGCACAGTGGCGCTACCCGACCGTCGACATTGTGGTTTCGCACTAGCGCTTAGGCGTGGTTTAGTTCGATTGCTCACGATCTACCGCGTAGGCCGCCAAAAACGTATTTACCGCGCGTTCTACAGCAACCTTGATCTGGGGCTTCGTTAATTTTTCTTCGATACCCAAGAGCAACGGCGCGACGGTTTCGCATTCCAGCAGGGCCTTGAGCTGAACAGCGGCCGACAAGGGATCCGATCGTCTAAGTCGTCCTAGCGTCATTTGCCTGTCCAGGAATTCAGCAATCCTGGCCAGGCCTATTTGTGGGCCAGACTCATGAAAGCGTTTTCCAATATCAGTCCTTCCCGATTGAGCGATGATGGCGCGCAGCGTCTGGATTCTGTTTGCAGAGCAAAGGAACTCCAGCACTTTTTCACCGCAGACTTGCAGTGTTTTCCGGATGTCACTGACCTCCCTATCAAACGTCGCAAGGATCGGATCGAATTCTTTGACCGCTTCATCTTGCATCGCAGCAATAAACAATTCTTCCTTCGAGCCGAAGTAACCGTACAACGTCGCCTTTGAACCCCCGATCCTGAGGGCAATATCAGCCATTGAGGCCCCTTCAAAACCGGCTTCTCGAAAGATTTCACACGCGGCGGCGAGAATCGCCTCACGTTTCGCTTCAGTTTTGACTCTCATTGGTCTCGTCTCTTATCCATACCAGGCGGTTCAGTATTCCTTGACTTCCCGCTTGGGTCAATTAACTATACTGAACCGTACCGTATAGTTATGGGTGCGTTTTCAATGTCTGCCGGAGTTCCCCCATGCGTATAGCTCTTCTTCTTTCGTTGGAAACCCTGATGATCATTTGCTGTTTGCTCAGCGCATGTGGCAAGCCGCCAATGGGGCCGCCACCCGCCGCAGGCAAGCCAGTCGTAGGGGTGATTACCGTGCAGATGCAGCCGGTGGCGCTGAGCACAGAACTACCTGGTCGCACAGTTTCCTACCTCATCGCCGACGTACGCCCCCAGGTAAACGGGATCATCAAGGCTCGAAATTTTCGCGAAGGAAGCGACCTCAAGGCGGGCCAGACGCTCTACATAATTGATCCGGCGCCTTATCAAGCCGCCTATGACAGCAGCGTCGCGGCGTTAGCCAAAGCGCAGGCAAGCCTGAAGACTGCACGGCTCAAATCGGATCGCTACAAGGAACTGGTGGCCATCAAAGCGGTGAGCCAACAGGACTACGACGATGCCGTCGCCAGCCTGGGCGAGATCGCAGCAGATGTTGCAGCGGCGAAAGCCAATGTCGAAACCAGTCGTATCAACCTGGCTTATTCCCACGTGGATGCGCCCATTTCCGGACGCGTGGGGCGATCCACCGTCACACCAGGCGCACTGGTGACAGCCAGTCAGACCACCGCGATGGCCACTATTCAACAGCTTGACCCGATTTATGTTGATGTGACGCAACCCAGCGCCGCATGGCTCAACCTGAAGGAGGCGCTTGCCAAAGGTGAAATCCAAAAAGCCGGTGCCAACGCGGCGAAAGTATCACTGGTGCTGGAAAATGGTCGCACCTATCCCCTGGATGGGCAGTTGGAGTTCTCCGACGTCACGGTAAATCAGGACACTGGCTCGATCACGCTGCGGGCTGTGTTCCCGAACCCCAATTCAGACCTGCTGCCAGGCATGTATGTGCGGGCTGTCTTGCAAACAGGGGTTAAGGAACAGGGGGTGTTGGTACCGCAGCAAGCGGTCAGTCGCGACAGCACGGGTAAACCAACAGCTTATGTGGTGGATGCCAGCAACAAGCTGGAGCGTCGGGTATTAGAGACCGACCGGGCCATCGGTGATCAATGGTTGGTTCGTAGCGGCCTGCAATCGGGCGATCAGTTGGTTGTAGACGGGCAGCAGCGTGCGGCGCCGGGAGTCGAGGTCGAGGTCGCACCCTGGCACGCGCAGCCAGCGCTCGCGCCCACTGCCGGCCTCTCGGCCGTCAAGCCAGTAAAACCAATGACCAACAATCAATAGGGGGGCGACGACCATGGCGCGTTTTTTTATTGATCGGCCAATATTTGCCTGGGTGCTTGCCATCATTGTCATGCTGGCGGGTGTCATCTCTGTCCTGACGTTGCCCATCGCGCAATATCCGGCCATCGCACCGCCCGCAGTGGCGATTGTTGCGACCTATCCCGGCGCTTCGGCCAAGACGCTGGAAGATACTGTTACCCAGGTGATCGAACAAAAAATGAAGGGCCTGGATCGGCTGAGCTACATGGCCTCCACCAGCGAGTCTTCTGGCACGGTCACGATCACTCTGACATTTGAGAACGGGACGAACCCCGATACGGCTCAAGTGCAGGTACAGAACAAATTGGCGCTCGCTACACCCTTGCTGCCGCAAGAGGTTCAGCAACAAGGTGTCGCTGTCAGTAAGTCTGCAAGCAACTTTCTTAACGTACTGGCTTTTACGTCTGAAGATGGAAGCATGAACGGCTCCGATCTTTCGGACTATGTGGCGGCTAACGTCCAAGAGGCCATCAGCCGTGTCGAAGGCGTGGGCGATACCACCTTGTTCGGGTCGCAGTACGCCATGCGGGTATGGCTCAATCCTGACAAGCTGACCAGCTTCAGCCTTACACCGGTGGACGTCAAAACGGCGATACAAGCGCAGAACGTCCAGGTATCAGCAGGTCAGTTAGGTGGGCTGCCCTCTGCGCCCAACCAACAGATCAACGCGACAATCACCGCGCAGACTCGCATGCGCACGGCCGAGGAGTTCGAAAATATCGAGCTGCGCACGCTGACCGACGGCTCGCATGTTCGTTTGCGAGATGTCGCCCGAATCGAACTGGGGAGCGAGAGCTATAACACGGTAGGCCGCTATAACGGCCTACCTGCCGCCGGATTGGCAATCAAGTTGGCGACAGGGGCCAACGCGTTGGATACCGTCAAAGCGATTGACGACCGCTTGGCGCAGTTGGAGAAATTCTTCCCTGCAGGCATGAAGGTACATAAGCCCTATGACACCACGCCTTTCGTGCGTATCTCTATTGAAGAGGTCGTGCGTACCCTGGTCGAAGCGGTCGTGCTGGTGTTTCTGGTCATGTACCTGTTCATGCAGAACCTGCGTGCGACCCTTATCCCCACCATCGCGGTGCCTGTGGTACTGCTGGGTACGTTCGGCATCCTGGCCATCTTTGGTTTTACGATCAATACCCTGACCATGTTCGCCATGGTGCTGGCCATCGGGCTTTTGGTAGACGACGCGATTGTTGTCGTGGAAAACGTCGAGCGGGTGATGACTGAGGACGGTTTGTCGCCCAAAGAAGCGACGCGCAAATCGATGGATCAGATCACTGGCGCACTGGTTGGTGTTGCCTTGGTACTGGCAGCGGTGTTCATACCCATGGCGTTCTTCAGCGGTTCCAGTGGCGTTATTTACCGCCAGTTCTCGATCACGATCGTGTCCGCGATGTCGTTGTCCGTGCTCACCGCACTGATCCTCACTCCAGCCCTATGCGCCACCATGCTGAAACCGGCGACACCGGGACACGCATTGGCCACAAGCGGGTTCTTCGGCTGGTTCAACCGCACGTTTGAACGAGGCAATCACCGCTACCAGGGCGTCGTCAAGCACATGCTGGGCAACGGGTGGCGGTACATGATCGTTTACGCGGCCATTGTCGCGGTGGTGGCCTTGGTTTTCTTGAAGATACCGGTCGGATTTTTACCTGATGAAGACCAAGGTACATTATTTGCCAATATCCAACTGCCACCCGGCGCCACTAAGGCTCGGACAGATGAGGTCATCCAGCAGGTGGAACAGCACTTTCTCGTTGATCAAAAGGACGCTGTTCAAGGCGTATTCTCGGTGTCAGGTTTCAGCTTCGCCGGCAGCGGCCAAAACATGGGGTTTGCTTTTGTTCAGCTCAAGTCGTGGGACGAACGCACCGGCCCCGGCTTGCGTGTGACCGATATAGCCGCAAGAGCGGGAGTCTTTTTCAATACGATCAGGGATGCCAGGATCTTTGCCTTCGCTCCGCCAGCGGTGTCGGAGCTCGGTAATGCAACGGGGTTCGACTTGATGCTCAAGGACGAAGCCAATCTCGGCCATACCGTGATGATGCAGGCGCGTAACCAGTTACTGGGGATACTCACCAAAGATCCACGACTGGTGGCGGTCAGGCCCAACGGCCTGGAAGACATGCCCGATTACCGATTGTTGGTCGATACAACCAAGGCCGGGGCATTGGGCGTCTCCATGGCAGACATCAACAACACCCTGTCGGCTGCCTGGGGGAGCAACTACGTCAACGACTTCATCGACAAGGGCCGGGTCAAAAAAGTGATGTTGCAGGGGGAGGATCACTTCCGAATGTTGCCCACGGATACCGACCGTTGGTACGTCCGAAACAGCGCAGGCACCATGGTGCCGTTCACCTCATTTGCCACGGCAAGCTGGGCCACCACCTCGCCAAGGCTGGAACGCTACAACGGCGTGCCTTCGATTGAAGTGCTGGGCATGGCTTTTCCTGGGCGTGCCTCGAGCGGTGAAGCGATGGCCATCGTCGAAGCCGCCGTCGCCCAGCTACCCGCGGGCATTGGTTTTGAGTGGACAGGCATGTCACGTCAGGAAAAGGCATCGAGTGGTCAGACGGGCATCCTGTACGGTTTGTCGATTCTGATTGTCTTCCTTTCACTGGCGGCCCTGTATGAGAGCTGGGCGGTTCCGCTGTCAGTCATTCTGGTTATTCCGTTGGGCGTTTTGGGCGTTCTGGTAGGTGCTGTGCTGACGTGGAAATTCAATGACATCTACTTCCAGGTCGGATTACTGACGACCATCGGCCTGGCCTGTAAAAACGCGATCCTTATCGTTGAGTTTGCCAAGGATCTTTACGAGGAAGGAAAGGGCTTGGTGGAAGCCACGATGGAAGCGGTGCGCATGCGCTTGCGCCCGATCCTGATGACCTCGCTCGCGTTCATCCTGGGAGTATTGCCGCTGGTCCTGGGCAGCGGCGCCGGAGCAGGCGCCCAGCACGCACTTGGTACAGCCGTTATTGGCGGAATGCTGTCGGGGACACTTCTAGCGATCTTTTTCGTCCCCGTGTTCTTTGTGCTGATCATGCGAATATTCACGCCTGAAAGGGGTTTGCCCTCTGGTGCGGTTGAGCAGACAAAATATTCAGCCATTCCATAGAGGGAAGTCCCGCTAAATCTCCGACGTAGGGCTTGCCCAAATGCCGTTCAATCAAGGCTTTTTTGTAGGAGCGCGCTTGCTCGCGAAGAACCCACAGGCGCCGCGTTGATTCAGGCAACACGCGTTATCGTTGAGGTTTTTCGCGAGCAAGCTCGCTCCTACAGAAAGCGATGTACGCTCAACTGAACGGCATTAGGGCTTGCCCAGCGATGGGCCCGTTCTCGACCTGAGCCGGGTCATGAAGAAGAGGCGTGTGCTTGATCGGCTGTAACCCAGGATTTTGAGAACCCTTGGCCAGAAACCAGGTTAGAGTGTTCATCAATACCTTTTCATCAGCCCCCTTCACTCGATTCGCGTCGTCGCGCCAAGCCGTTCCGGCGAACGAACAGGGCCCAAAAAACCGTCTATCAATCGTTGTCTGGAATATGAATCGTCCGCTGTTTGTTTCTCTCGATGGCCCCAAGGGCGCCGGCAAAACCACGCTGCTGGAGGCCGTGACGAAAGTACTGAGGGCAGACAACCAAAAGGTCATCCGCCTGTGCGAGAAAAAAAGCGATCCCTCCAGGGGTGAAACAATGGCCCTCGTCAACCAACTCGTCAGGGACCCCAACCGGGATCTGGAATGGGAGGTGTGTGAGCGCTTTGCTGATAGCCGTGCCTGGATCTCCCGGCACGTGCTGGATAAACAGCCGCCAGGCAGCATCATTTTGATAGACCGCTGGTACCCCTCCGATGCCGCGTTTCGCCGGATAATCCCGTTTGCACAGATCCTGCAATTGAACATCGATCGAAACGTGCGAGTGCCAGACCTGCATGTCGGCGTGGTCACCGCCCCTGAGATTTCATGGGGCAGGGCAGCCGCGCGACGGCGTGGGCTGGGCAGTACAGTGACCCAGACACTGGAAGAACATAGTGCCTGTACCCAGGCGTTTGAACGCGCGATGGCCGATAACGACTGGGTTTTATGCCGCAATGAAGGAACGATCGAAGAGGCCACGAGGCGAGTGATTTCCAGGATTTACCCTTTGATAGGGCTGGGGCCAGGCGGATAACGGCGTGCAGACCTACACCGCACACCTGCACATCGTGCCTTGGGCAAAGCCGGTCGCTGGCTTCTGGATGATCTGGCTCGTCGTCTGGGTCGCTGATCTCCACCGTTCCTCCACACGCACTCAGCCGAGTCTCCACACCCCATCCGTACAATCGCTCCTTACACAGAGGAGTGGCTCATGTCTTTCACTAACGGTCTTAGCGGTATTAACGCAGCCAATAAGCAACTGGACGTGGCTGGCAACAACATCGCGAACGTGGCAACCACGGGGTTCAAATCGTCCCGTGCTGAATTCGCCGATGTCTATTCAACAACACTGCTGGGGACGGTCAGCAGTGCGATAGGCCGGGGCGTGCGCCTGGCGAATGTCTCCCAGCAGTTCAACCAAGGCGACCTCAAAAATACCGGTAACGCCCTTGATCTCAGCATTCGAGGGAGCGGCTTTTTTGTGCTGGGCGACAATGGATCACTGAGTTACTCACGGGCGGGTGCGTTCAAGGTCAATGCCGAGAACGTTGTGGTCGACAACACCGGCCACCGTCTTCAAGGCTATGGCGCGGATCTCAACGGCAATATCGCCAAGGGTGCGCTGGCTGATCTGAAGATCGACAAGTCCCACCTTGCACCTCACGCCACCACGCGTGTCGAACAGACCGTGAATCTGAACTCAGCGCAACGCCTCCCCAGCGTGGCGACATTTAATCCCGCAGATCCCAACAGCTACAACCACATGGTCGCCACGCCTGTCTATGACTCACAAGGCAACAGGCACGCCATGGAACAGTATTACGTCAAACTTCCGCTCGCCAACTCATGGACGGTACACACCTTCATCGACGGGCGCAGCCCGGCAGATCCTGTTCAGCAACCCCCCGTGGGCCTCAAAGCAGACCTCACGTTCAACGCCAATGGCACCCTTAGCTCGCTGACGGCGGGAACAGGCTGGAGCAAAACCGGAAACACGCTGACGTTGACGGGGTGGCGACCCGGCGTGATGAACAACGCCAGCGGTCATCCACCGAGCTGGAGTCTTAACGGCGCTCGCGGGGCCGTGCCGGGCATAGCGCTTGATTTTGGCAAGACCACTTCGTTCGCGGCCGCGTCTACTCATACGGCGCCAGCGCAGGACGGTTATCCCAGCGGGCAGATCAGCGGCCTGACGATCGATGCCACCGGCATCATGAATGCGAATTTCAGCAACGGACAAACCAAGGCGATTGGCCAAGTGGCACTGGCCAGTTTCACCAATGAGCAGGGCTTGCAACCTGCGGGTGGAACGCGATGGAAGGAGACATTCGCTTCGGGCCTTCCCGGAATCGACGCGCCTGGGGCGGGCTCTGCGGGGGTAATCGTGTCCAACTCGCTGGAGGCGTCCAACGTCGATTTGACCAATGAATTGGTCAACCTGATCCAAGCGCAACGCAATTATCAGGCGAACGCAAAGACCCTGACGACCCAGAACAAATTGCTCCAGACCGTTATCCAGATGAAGTAACTCGCTCACCCGTCGTGCCGTTCTCAATCCCCGTCAATCAGCCAGGTAGTGTGCGCTGAGTCGCGCGCTCAGGAGTCAACATGCTTCCAGCCCTTTACGTAGCCAAGACGGGTCTGTCCGCCCAAGACACCAACCTCACTACAATTTCCAATAACCTTGCGAATGTCTCGACAACCGGTTTCAAGCGTGACCGCACTGAGTTTCAGGACCTGCTGTACCAGACTCATCGACAGCCCGGTGCAGCGTCCACACAAAACAGCGAGTTGCCCTCCGGCCTGCAAACGGGCACCGGCGTACGCATTGTGGGCACGCAGAAAAACTTCTCGGCGGGCGGTCTGCAGGCCACCGGGCAACCCTTGGATATGGCGATCAACGGTCGCGGTTTTTTCCAGATCCAGCAACCGGATGGCACGACTTCCTATACGCGCGACGGCACGTTTCACCTGGACGCCAATGGCCGCATCGTGAATGCGAACGGCTTTGCGCTTGAGCCTGCCATTGTGGTTCCAGCCAACGCCCAGACCTTCACGGTTGGCCGCGATGGCACGGTCTCCATCAGTGTGGCCGGGAACCCGGCGACCCAGGTCATCGGCAATATTCAAACGGCTGACTTCATCAATCCAGCGGGGCTGCAGGCGATCGGCGGCAATCTGTTTCTCGAAACAGCGGCCAGCTCGGCCCCGCAGGTCGGTACGCCTGGCCTGGCGGGGTTGGGCACCCTTTTGCAAAACAGCCTGGAAACGTCCAACGTCAGCACGGTTGAAGAAATGGTCAACATGATCACGACGCAGCGTGCATACGAAATGAACGCCAAGGTGATCAAGGCGGCTGACGGGATGCTGAGCAACCTTACCCAGAAGCTCTGATGGTCGTTGGATTTGAGCACGGTTGCAGCGCAATACGAGGGGCGATGCTGGAGGTGCATCATGGGTGGCAGGCAGGACAGGGCGCCGTCAAGGAGCCCTGCCCTGGAGCAGGTTATTTCATATCCTTGGCCTGCACCCACAGCACCGCGTCCTGGGAGAGGTGCTTGCCTTTATAGGTTTTAGTCTTACCAATGTTCAGCGCTGCAATTCCCCACCAGCCGGCACGGGGAAGGCCGATGGTGACGACGCCCTGGGCATCCGAATAGGTACTCAGGGATTTGAACGAGGCTTGGGGGGCCGTGACATAGTCCTGCTGGCCGAAGGCGTTGCCTTTGATATCGACCGCATGGTTGAGGTATTCGATTTCGATCTCGGCGAACGGCACGGGCTCGCCGTCGGCCAGCACCAAGGCGCGGAACACGCCGCCGGTCCAGTTGGCATAGGGCTTGTTCAAGGGTTGGATTTCAACCGGCAGGCCTTGCGGTTCCGACCAGTTGCCGGGTACGCCACCGACGTTCACGATCAGCTTGGTGAACTGCTGGATATACACGTCTTCGGCGGTTTCCAGGTAGGGCTCGGGTTCAAGTACAAAGACATGGTCCCCCAGGGAGCGCACCAATTCCCGTGGAATCGATGCACGATAGGCGTTCGCCTGATTATCGCGGCTCTGCCACTGCACGGGTCGCAGGTATTTACGCAGGTCGATTTTCTCCCCGCCGTGAGCGCTGACCTGGCTGAAGACGAGGGGCTGCCCCATGTTCATCGTCGGCCCGGCAGAGAACGGGTGGGTGAATACGATGGCGAATTCCAGGTTGTCCGCGCGCGGCAGCGCCGTTTCGTCCACGTACAGCATCTGGAAATGGGCTTGTGCGGCACCGGCCATGCAACCGAGGGTCGCGGCGGCGAGGGTGTGAAGCAGGAGTCGTTTGATGGGCATGGTGGTTTTCACTTGGTTATGTCAGAGGATTGAATCGTGGCGCCATGGTTCTCCCCCCCGAGAAACTCCACGGAGTAGACGCCAGTGGGGGCCTGGAACGTAAAGCTGTTGTCGTTACCGACAGTGCCTTCTATCAACACCTTGTTGCTGGTGTCCTGGACATGGATTTTGCGGCCCACGGCGGAACTGCCGTCGGTGTAGCCGGCTTCACACTTCACCCAGTCGTCGTGCTCGATATAGCAGTCGAAAACGGGGCCGTGGGCCAAGGCGGCCTGGCAGAACAGCAGGGCACCTGCCAGCAGTAGCGGGTGGGCCAGATCTCGGGTTTTCATCAGGCTTGAGTCTCCAGGGTCGACGTTGATCACTGCGGCGTCGCGGCTTGAACGCCGGCCGATGTGAAGGCCGCCAGCAAGGCGTCCAGGTTGGAACTCAGCAGCGCTTCGTAGCCGTTGGCTGCGTTGGCAAGCATGCCCGGGTTGCCGATATCCAGGATCAGCAGGCGTGCGCCGCCGTCCTTGATGGCCTGGGCAATCCTGGCGTCAGGCGCCCACTTATGGACCACCACGTGGATATCCCGCTCGCGCAGGTAGCGGGTCAGGGCCGCAAGGTCGGCGTCGGTCCAGTCGATGTCCTGGCGCACGAACCAGCCGTCCACATACACGCCAAACTCGCCGAACAGGTAGACCGGCTCGCTGGCCAGCGACAGCACGCGCAGGTCCGGCACCTTCAACAGGCGGTCACCGTAGTCGGCCTTCAGCTGGCGCAAGCGGTCGTCGAGTGCGGCGAGGTTGCGCTCGATCTGCGGCGCATCAGGGGGGGAAAGGCGCGCCAGGTCGGCCGCAATCAACGCCGACATGCGCATGGCATTGACCGGGCCCAGCCAGGCGTAGGGTGACGGGCCGCCGTCGCCATCGCGGGCACCCGCCCAGGGCACATCGTTCGAAGGCACGCGGGTCACGGCCACGCCGGGCTTGAAGCTGTCCCATGAGTGCGACGCATCGATCTCGACGATGCGCAGGTTGTGGCGCCGGGCCGTCGCATACAGCGGATCAGCACGCCACAGGCTGCTCAGGGTGACCACGGCGACGGCCTTCTCGAAGACGGCCGGCTCCAGGCGTGACAGCGCGTTGGCCTGGCTTTCCATGGGCACGGCGGCGTCCATCGGCACACGCACGACCTCGATGTGTGTGCCTTCACCGAGTGCAGCGGTGAGCGCATACACCGCCGGCAGGGCGACCAGCACTTGTTGCTGGCCGACCTGCGCAAACGCCGACGGCGCGCCGCCCAACAGCAATGCCAGCAGCGCCAGCCCACGGCGCATGGATGAGTTGAACCGTGTCATACGCTGGCCCCTTTGAACTGCGGCGCGGTGCCTCGGATGAGGGTGGTGAACGCAAACACCAAGGCCGCGACGATCACAATGGCGCCGCCCGTGGGTACGGGGATATGGAACTGCATCGGTGCCAGAATGCCGACCACACAGGAAAAGGTCGCAATGACCACGGTCCAGCTGACCAGGCCTGGCAGTGAGTGGCTGATGTTGCGGGCCGCTGCTGCCGGTATCAGCAGCAAGGCCTCTACCAGTACGGCGCCGATGATCTTCAAGCAGGCGACCGTTACCAGGGTGACCAGCACCACGAACAGGTATTCGACGCTGCGCACCTTTACGCCGCGTGCGTGGGCCAGGCTCGGATTCAGGCTGGAGAGCAACATGCCGTTGTACAGCGGCAGGCCGATCAGCGTGCAAATCACTGTCACGCCCAGCAGTACGTTCATGTCGGTGTGGTCGACGGCCAGGATCGAGCCGAACAGCACACCTTCCATGACGTGTGTGTTGATTTTTGCCGACACGAACAGCAGCAATGAAGCGCCGACCGCCAGGGAGATGGAGAGGAACACACCGATCAGCGTGTCATTCGCCAGGGTGGTGCGGTGTTGGGTGTACTTGAGGGTCAGCGCGAACAGCAGGCAGAAGCCGAACATCGAGAAGTAGGGCGAGGTATAGGACTCACCGATCAGCACGCCAATGGCCACGCCGGTCATCGCCGCATTGCCCACGGACTGACTGAAGAACGCCATCCGCTTGATCATCACCATCGAGCCCAGCACGCCCAGCAGCGGTCCGATCAGCACTGAGCACATCAACGCATTGATCACGAACTCGTATTCGAACGGCTGCGGCAACACGTGAGTCGCGGCGAGCGCCTGGAGATGGTCGCGAATGAAATCGTAAAAGGCATTCATCGAATGGCCTCCAGTCGGCTGTCGATCTGATCGGCGGGGCCGTGAAACAGCACCCGCTGGTTGATAAGGGTGACGGACTGCGCGATACGCTTGACCTGTTCGAGGTCGTGGTTGATCCACAGGATGGTCACCCCACGGCTGTTCAGCTCCGCTACCAGTGTCTCCACCAGGCGCACGCCGGCCTCGTCGATCCCGGCGGTGGGTTCATCGAGGATCAACAGCCAGGGCATCGGGCTTATAGCCTGGGCCAGCAGCACGCGCTGACGCTGGCCGCCGGACAGGCTGCCAAACGGCTTTTTCCCCATCCCCGCCATACCGGTACGCGCCAGGGCCTCGACATGGGCCGCCTTGGCGGCGCGGCTTGCGCCGAAGAAGGCGGGCCGACGTTGGCCCAACAGGGCCATGAGATCGTTGACCGTCATCGGCACGTTGCGGTCGAAGTCCGGCAGTTGCGGGACATACCCCAGGGGCGTGACGCATTCACCCTCGAAGCGGATCGTCCCCGAATGCGGCATCTGGCCCAGCAGCGCACGCACCAGTGAGGTCTTGCCTCCGCCGTTGGGGCCTACCAGGCAATGCAAGGCGCCGGCTTCTATGCGCAAGCTCACCTGATCGAGCACCTGTGTACCTCCCAGTTGCAGGGAGACGTTGTCGAACACAATGGCGGGGCCGCGCATCGCGTATTCCTCCTTTAGCGCATTCATTGCTTCGTAAACTCGACGGCTTGCGCCAGGGTTTCGAGGTTTTCGCGCATCGCCACCTCAAACTCGTCCGCGCTGTAGGTATCGCCGGTGATGTGGGACAGGGCGAACACCTTCACGCCGGTGGCGGCTTCGATGGGTTTGGCCAAGTCGAGGGAGAAGTTTTTCTCGGCGAACAGCACTTTGACGTTGGCCTTCTTGATCGCCTCGATGGTGTTGGCCAACTGGCGTGCCGTCGGCGCGACGCCGTGGCGCGGCTCGATCACGGCGCTTACGAACAGGCCGAACTCCTGCATCATGTAGTCGTAGCCCGCATGGGTCGTCGCACAGCGGAACGAAGACAGGTCCAGCGCGGCGAAGCGCGTCATGAAGCCTGCGCGTAGCTCGCGGATACGGCCCGCATACGCCAGGGCATTTTTTCGATACACCGCAGCGTTGTCCGGGTCCAGCTCTCCCAGCCGGCGAGCGATCTCGAACACCTGCTGTATCGCTGCCGTGGTGGACACGAAGGTGTGCGGGTTGACCACCTTGACCCCTTCCTGGTCGCCACCGATGGGAATCAGCGCCACCGTGGCATTCGCCTGGATAATCGGCAGCGTTTGCGTGCGGCCGGCAGCCTTGATGATCTGGAAGGCCCATTCATCGTGACCGATGCCGTTGACCACCAGCACATCGATATTCATCGCGCGGGTAATGTCGTCGGGCTGCGGCTGGTAGTTGTGCGGGTTAGCCTCTGCGGGGATCAGCGCAACGACCTCGGCCCGATCACCGACGATATTGCTCACGAAGCTGTAGTAGGGATGCAGGGTGATGCCGACCTTGAGCTTCTTTGCCGAGGCGAAGGCAGGGCCGGCAAGCGCGATGGCGGGTATCAACACCAGCAGCGCGATACAACGGCGCCACAAGGCGCGGTGTTTCGTAGAAACAGTCATGGCTGGGTTCCTTTTACGCGTTCGATTTCACTGGCACCGTCGTACGGGATGACTTGGCGCCAACCCTCGCCGACCAGGGATTCGGGCTTGACGATGGCGGGGTAGGGCGCGTTCGGGTCACGGTGGACCCAGATCGTCGCTTGGTTGGCCCACATCACCCCCGCATGGGCGTGACCGATGACCAGCAGGTAGGCGCTCTGGCCCGGTGCATGGCCGCCAGAGCCGTAGTACACCGTTGCACCTTGCCCCAGGGTGGCCTGGGACACAGCGTTGACGGGCGGGTTCACCTCAGCGGCATCATCGTCATGGCCACCTGTATGGGCCAGGTGGGAGCCAGGCAGGATCAATTGCCAGTGCACCTCGCCATTGGTTTTCCAGAAGGCATCCCGGTAGAAGGGCGGCAGCAACAGCGTCTGCGCCTGCTCCAGGGTGACCCAGCCGCCGGTATCGTTGTTGTTCCAGATGATTTCTTCACCGGCCGGTAACAACGCGCTGTGTATGGCCTGATCGACCGCGCCCAAGCCATCGAAGGAGCGCACCTGCCAGCTCAACGGGGTGGGCGGGCCAACGCTTTCGGGGCGCAGCAGCACATAGCCTGCCACGCCGGCGATGACGGCCAGGGTCGCCAGCACCAACGCCAGCGACTCCCATCCGCTGGAGCGTGGGCGCACCTGCGTGATTGCAGCGTCGCGGCGCGCCATCAGAGGAACGCGATCCAGCGGCCCAGGAAGACCACGCCCGCCCACAACAGCAACGAGCTGAAGCCGGCCACGCGCGCCTGGCGGGGAGGCGGCAGTGTCGTGTCCCATTCGGCAATTCGGCGAAAGGCCCCGAGATGGAAGACTGCCATGTTGATCCCCGCCAGTATCAACAGGCCCATTTTGAAAAGGAACGCAGTGTTCTGCACATAGGTCGTGCCATTGGCGCAGAACATCAGCAGGCCAGTGATCACACAGGTCATGAACGCGACCCAGGTGTACGGCAGCAGATCCTGGATCAGTTTCAGCGCGCCGCGCCGGTGGGCGGTCACGCCAAGCAGGCGTAAGTCCACGACAGCGATGGTGCCGTAGACGATGGCGATGCCGATCACATGCACCGATTCCAGCATCGGGAACACCGAGCCTGACTCGCGAATGAACGTCGCGAGCTGAGTGTCCTGGACGGCTTGCAGCAGAGGTTGAATATCCATGGAGAATACCTGAGAACTTTGGTTGAAAACGCTTAGATCGTGTAGGCGATCCAGCGGCCGCAGATGATCACGACGCACCACAAACCGATCGACAGCCACGCACAGGCCTTGACGGAACCCGGCGCGTCGTCACTGTCTACGTTGCCGGCGGGGCGCCGCAGCAGCGGGCGACGAAGCAGCCAGGTCAAGCTGAACGCGGCCACCACGAGGACCATCTTCAGCCAGAACGTCGAGTTGACGAGCACCCGATCAGGCTCGGCGATGATCATCACCAGCCCGGTGCACAACAGGACGATCAGTGCATGGCGCATCCAGGGGTAGTAACGGCGGACGATGCCGCGCAAGGGCTCATCGCTGGCGAACACGCCCGCCAGGCGCAGATCGGAAATCAGCGCCGAGCCGAAGAGCACGGTGATGGCGATGATATGAATGCTCTGCACCGTGGGGATGACCCACAGGATGTCGCGGATGGCGGTGCTTAAGGGAGACCCGTAGATCCAGGCAATGATGAGTGAAGAGGACATCGGCTTTTCTCCTGCAATGGGTTAGAAGTCTTGAGGGTTTGCGATCGGATGCAGACCCGCCGCATCCTCCGGTAGCAAGTACCCTTGCTGGATCGAAACGGCTTTGGCGTCTTCGAACTTCTGTGCATAGCGGCTGAAGTTTCCATAACGCCGGCCGAGCACGTCCTTCGAGTAAGGCACCTTGGTGTCGTAGATCAGCCCGCAGCCGGTCTCTTGGTCGGTGAGGTAGGTGGCGCTTGGCACTTGGATCCACGGCGGTCGCACGCCGCCTTGCAGGTTGCCGGTGGCGGGCGCACGGGCAGCGGCCTTGCCGTCGCGTATCACCCGCGGGGCGTTGGGCATCGGCTTGCCGTCGCGTACCCACTGGTCCATGCCATCCAGCAGCGCCGAGACCACCAGTTCCACCGGTTCGTCATACAGCGTCTGGCAGCGCGGGTCGTCGCCCTTGCCGACATCGGCGGCGAGCTTCTCGGTGTGCTCCGTGCCGAGGTCGGCCAGGCGCAGGTGGGGCATGCCGGTGACTTCGTAGTAGCGCACCTGCGGGGAGTCGGTGTCCGGGGGCAGGGGGATGCCTTCGATCACGTCATGCATCAATTCGGACTGGCTGTAGACGGTGACGAACGGCACGCCTTCGGGCATCTGCCGGGGCACGCGGATCACGTCGCCGCCCACTTCCCCGTAGGCCATGCGGCCGGTCATGTAGGCGTCGATCAGCGGTGTTTCGTCGGGCATGCGCCATTGCTGGTGACGGCCCTGGTCGAGATAGTCCATCCAGACTTGCGCGGTGACGGCCCAGCTATTCACATAGACGCGCTGCACATCCAGGCCCGCCAAAGGGCTCTGTGCCCCTTTGGTTTTAAGCAGCAGCGCCAGTTGCGCGCCGATGCCCTGGGACTGGGGCGCAAACGGATCGGGCGCGGCGCCCCGCGTGAAGTGTACCGGGTCGTAATAGGTGCCCAGCGGCGCGTAGCGGGCAAAGTCGAAGCGGCGCATGAACTCGAAGTTCACGATCGGTCCGTACTGGGCGATCTGTTCGGCTTCGGCCTCTGGGGTGTCGGAAATGAACTTGGGGTCCACCGCCGGCTTGTTCACATTCAGCGTGTACCCGACGTATGCGTAGCCGCGGCGCAGCAGATAGTCGCGGGTCAGGATCCAACCGGCGGCACGTTCGCCGAACCAACTGAATGGTTCGATCACTACCGTGCCATTGAAACGTGCCGGGTCCGCCGGTTTGCGCACCAGAATGCGCGTGGTGTAAGGCGCTTCCAACAGGGTTTTGCCAGCGGCGGTGATGGCCGGGGCGACGCCTTGCAGGTAGTACTCTTGCTCGATGTAGCCGTAGTGGTTGAGGTCGCTGTATTCGGTGCCAGGGCGCGTCGCCGACGACAGCGGCGCCTTGTCGGAAGGCGGCACTGCGATCGCCGTGGGCATGCGTGGCACCTCGGCGAACGTGTTCGCCGCGATGCACAGCCATAGCACGACGCTGATGCTGATAGGGGTCAGGCGTTCCATTCGTAAAGCTCCAGCAGGGGGCGGATAGGCGTCATCACTCAAGGCTCAGAGATGCTTTGCCCTCGCTGTCGATCACGATCTGGTTGTTCTCGCACACGTACTCTTGAATGGCGTAGTTGGAGCGCTTGTACTCAAACGTAAAGCGATACGGGGTGTTGAGTACTTGCGGGTCTTCGATCAGGACCTGGTTTTCCAAGCGATCCGGCCCGCGCAGCCGGATGCGTTCGGTGATCTTCATGGCCGGCCCGTGGGGCACGTCATAGAAGCGCACGTCGGTGCGTACGCTTTGTGTCTCGACCACCAGCGTGTCGCCCTCCCAGTGGCCGCGCGAATGGCCTTGGTACAGGGGGTCGAGCTTGTCTGTTGGCGGCATGGCCTGGTTCAAGAGAATCCGTCGCACTTGCTGGAGGTACTCGCCGAGGATGATCACTTGCTTGTCATCGCGAATGATCTGGATCGGGAAGAGCGCCGCCATCATGGTCGGCATACCCTCGGGCAGGCACCTTGAACTGGTGGTGGCGATCGGCTTCCCGGCTGCGTTGGCCACGGCTTGTTTCTTCTTGAGCTCGACGTACTCGGCGTCATAGGGCGCCTTGAGGTCCATCGGACCGCCGGGGTGTACCGGGTCGTCCGGGTTTTCGCCGAACCAGTCGTCCGGGGTTCTTTCCCAAGTACCGCTGATGTCAGGCCGGGCGGCCGAGCTGTGCTTGTCGGCTTGGGTTTTCGAGGCTGTCGCGGCGCTGCTCATCCCGGAGAGCGTCATGAGGACCACCCCCAGAACGATCATGGCTGTGTTGGAAGAACGTGCTCGTTTCATTGAAATGTCTCCGCGTTGCTGGTTTGCCCAGTTCTGGTGTTGCCGCATTCGGAAAGGGCTGCGTTCAGCCGCCGCCCGAGAGCACCACGTCACCCATCTTGATCTCCACCAGCAACCCGCCCGGCTCGCCGCTTTTCAACGGCTTGAACGACACCTCGGCGCTTTCGCCAGCCTTGACCGAACTGGACGTCCAGCCCGTGCGTTGCAGCGCGTTGACGCTGCCCGTCTCGATCTTGTAGCGCTGTGCCGGCGGGCCGGGAACGTCGAGGTAAATCGTGATGTGGGGGTTGGTCCAGGCGAAGCGCTCGACGACACCCTTGATCGTGATCGTCTGGGTCTGGTCGAACAGCGCAAATGAATGGTGGGCACTGGCAACAGGCGGTAAGGCACTGCAGCCGATCAGGGTTAGAAGACAAAGCCCCTGACGGAGCAACGGGAAGCGTGACAAAGGGGACATGGCGGGGGGCCTCGTTTTTTATGGTTCTTATGAACCGAGCATAGGGAGCTCGCGTTCAGAGGCGTATCCCAAAACGGCAACCGTTGAAGGCTTTCAGGCGCTTGGCGCGGATGAGGTATCGCATAACGACGGATTGGCGCGCAGGCCCATGCAGTTGCTGATTTGGGTTATCGCGTAGGCGGCCCAGGCCGGAACACTTGTGCTTCACCTCAGAACTATAAAAACAGGAGAGACCCGATGCGCATTCCCCCCTACGCACCCTTATTGTCGATGGTTGCACTCTGTGCGGTCGGCGTGCAGGCACATGCCTACACGCTCTACACCGAAGATGATGGTGCAACCGTCTTGAACGCCGACCTGGGCGCCGCATTTGGTTGGTTTGGCAGTACCCGTAACTACATCGGTGACCCGCAGAAAGAGCCCGGCAGCATGCGCTGGCAGGAGGGCTACGCCAAATATGGTCTCAACGGCACGACCGACAAGATCATCGCGGGCTCCGTCTATGGCGGTTTCAGCCTGCTCAGCAGCGGCACCTGGGGCGACGGGGACGCAGGGGCGATCACCGCGGGCAATGAGCGCCGTACCGACGTGGAAGATGCTTTCCTCGGCTGGAGATCAGGCGACCTGCTGCCCGCCCTGGGCAAGGACGGTGTGGATTTCTCTTTCGGTCGCCAGTTGGTGACGGTGGACGGTTTCCTGATCACCGATGATGGCTACAACCCAGGCAAGGCGTTCAACCCCATCGAGGGCGTGCGCGATGGCCGGTTCGACAGGGGGGGCGCCTTTTACCTTGGCCAACGCCTGGCGTTTGGCAACACGGCGGTGCTGAAGCTGGGCGGCAAGGAAGGGCTGCACGGCAGCTTGATATGGTTGAAATCCGATAACCCCGGGCAGTCCAAGACCGAACTGGCAGTGGGCACTATCGACTACACCACGGCCATCGGTTCGATCGGTTCGACCTACATACACGGCCTGGATGTGGATGAGAAATATGCCTTCGCAGATCGGCTTGAACGCAAGGGCATGAATGTCTACAGCATTCGCGGGCAGGGCAACGCCGGGATTGAGAACGCCGACTTCGCATTCGAGGTGGCGCGCCAGGAAAAACGTTCCGGTTCACAGCGGGCGATGTTCTTCGACGCGGGCTACACCTTCACCGATGTGCGATGGCAGCCGACGGTCAGTTATCGCTATTCGCGCTATTCCGAAGGGTGGGACTTCCTGTTCCAGGGCGGCTTTCGCAAACGCTACCAGGGTGAAGTCGCGTCCAACTACGCCGGTTCAGTGACGTCGAATATGCAGATCAACGATGTGCTGCTCTCTGTCCGGCCCACCGAGAAATTGACCCTGAACGCGATGGCCTTCGACTACCATCAACTGTCCCGTCGCAATGAACGGGACTTCGCGGCGCGGGAGGTCGACCTGTTTCTGGATTGGATGGTCACGGATAACATCACGCTTTCGCCGTTGATCGGCCTCTATAAGCCTGAGAAGTGGTTAGGCAACGGGGGCGGGCAGAGCGGCAGCGCGTCGACCAACACGTACATGCAGTTCATTGTGTGGGCGACGTTCTGAGTTGTCATTGAGGGCTGTTGCGGGGCCAGGCAGGCGTTGACGTTTTGCGTCAACGCCTCATCCATTCAGAGCATGCGGCGCAGCACGTCGTTGCGCGGGTCGCGGTCGTAGAAGCGATGCTTGAGGGCGCCCGCCACATGCAGCACGATCAGGACAAGCAAGCTATAGGCGAGGACTTTGTGCAGCCATTGGAACACGACGAACCAATCGTCATTCTTTGGCAACAGCTCGGGCAGGTTAACCCCAAAAAAGAACACGCCGTCGCTCATGGTGAACGTGCTCGACATGGAGTACCCCATCAACGGCACGATCACCAACAGCACATACATGGCGCGCTGAATCAGGCGTGACAGGAACCGTTCATACCCCGCCAGGGTTTCCAGCGGCTGCGGCAAATTGGGGGTGCGAAAGCGCACGGCGAGCTGAGTCAGGACCACCAGGAACGTCAACACCCCGAAGGACTTGTGCCAGGGGTAATACAGCTCGAATTTGCTCGCCACCTCATCATTCATTCCGGTCATATGCCAGCCGGCCCAGAGCAGGCCCAGCACGAGCACGGCACGCACCCAGTGCAACACGCGCAGGGAGGTCGGGTACCGATCGATTGTCGGTTGATCTATTGGGTTCATGTCAGGTTCTCCACGGATCGATGCACGGTTGAATGGCCACCCTCAACGTTGGAGGGTGGCTCGGTCAGGACAACGAATAGGCTCAGGCGGGCAGGAGGACGGTGATGACTTTCTCCTCGGTGTAGGCCAGCGCGCCGCTGAACCCACCTTCACGTCCGATACCGCTGGTCTTGACGCCGCCCCAAGGCAGGTTGGCGTCCAATGGGCTCCAGCAGTTGATGCCCACGGCGCCAGCTTTCACTGCCGCAGCAACGCGGTGCGCTCGTACCAGGTCGCTGGTCCAGACCGTGGCCGCCAGGCCGTAGCTGCTGTCGTTGGCCAGGGCGACCGCTTCGTCTTCGCTGTCGAACGTAATCAGCGTGCCGACGGGGCCGAAGATCTCATCCCGGGCGATTTCCATGTCGTTGCGGGCGTTGGCGAAGATCGTCGGACGCACGAACCAGCCCTGCTTGGGTGCCGAGACGCCGCCGGCCAGCAGCGTGGCGCCTTGGTCGATGCCCAGTTGGATGTAGCGGTTGACGCGATCGAATTGAGCCTTCTTGGCCACCGGCCCCATCTGTACGCCGGGCTCGCGAGGGTCGCCCACGCTCACTGCCTGTGCGGCTTCGGCCAGCGCTGCACCAAAACGGTCGGCGAGGCTGCGTTGCACCAGGATCCGCGAACCGGCGGCACACACCTGGCCCTGGTTGGCGAACAGGCCGAGGGTACAGCCGCGCAGGGCGTCGTCGAAGGACGCATCATCGAACACAATCTGCGGGCTCTTGCCGCCCAATTCCAAGGCCACGCGCTTGAACAACACACCGGCGGTGCGCTGGATTTCACGCCCAGCCTCGGGGCTGCCGGTGAAGCTGATCTTGGCAATATCCGGGTGTTCGCACAGGGCGCGCCCCACTTCATTGCCGTAGCCGGTGACCACGTTGATCACGCCGTCCGGGAAGCCCGCTTCCTGCGCCAGCAGCGCCAGGTGCAGAGCCGACTGCGGGGTTTCTTCCGATGGCTTGACCACGACGGTACAGCCCGCCGCCAGCAACGCAGCGAGTTTCCACACCGTGATCATCAGCGGCGAGTTCCAGGGCACGATGGCACCCACCACGCCGACCGGCTCGCGCACCGTGTAAGACAGGGTTTTGGTGCCGAAGTACCCCCCGGTGGGAATGGTGCGACCTTCGAGCTGGTTGGCCCAGCCCGCGGCGGCGCGCAGGTTGGCGATCGCGTTGGGCAGGTCCATCCGGCGCGGCTCGATGGGGGAGCGGCCGATAGCGTTGGCGTCCAGATCGGCCAGCAGTTCAGTGTCGCGCTCAACCAGGTCGGCCAGTTTCGACAACAGTCGGCCACGCGCGGCGCCGTCGAGTTGGCTCCACTCGCCGCGTTCCAGTTGCTGGCGTGCAGCGGCCACCGCACGGTCGACATCCTCGCGGGTGCCTCGCGCGGAGCTGCCGTACACCTGTTCATTCACGGGGTTGACCAGGTTGATACGACGACGGTCGAAGGCTTCGCAGGACACACCTTCGATGAAATGATTCAAGTGCTCAGTCATATTGCGGTCCTCGAGTAATGGGCAAGGTCATGCTTTGAGAGAAGCCAGGGCGTCGCCGAAGATATCCAGGGCCTTGAAGAACAGCTCGCGAGATATGGTCAGCGAAGGCATGACGCGCATGACGTTGCTGTAGCGGCCACACGGAATCATCAGCACACCGTGGTTGAGCAGGTAGCCCATCAGTTGGCCGATCTTCTCGCCCGCCAGGGGCGCCTTGGTGAGTGGGTCTTCGATCAGTTCGATACCGATCATCAGGCCGCGCCCGCGCACTTCGCCGACCAACGGGCTGTTGAAGGCGCGAATATGCGCCTGTGCCTCCAGGCCCAGGGTGTGGGCGCGGTTGAGCAGGTCAAGGTCCGGGTCCTGGAGGATGCTGATGTTGGTCAGTGCCACTGCGGCCGACAACGAGTTGGCGGCGAACGTGTTGGGCATGGAACCGTCGGGAATCTGCGCCGCCAGGTCCGAGCGCATGATCAGGCCGGCCATGGGCAGGTCGCTGCCGATGCCTTTGCCGAAGGTGAGCATGTCGGGCTTCACGCCGGAATGTTCGACCGCCCACATCTTGCCGGTGCGGCCGGCACCCGATTGCACTTCATCGACGATCAGTAATGTGCCGCTGCGGTCGCAGGCCTTGCGCAGCAGTTGCAGGAACTCCGGAGAGGGTGGCACGTAGCCGCCTTCGCCCTGTACCGGCTCCACGATCACGGCAGCCACGTCATCGGCCGCGGTGTAGGGGGTGTTCAACAGATAGTCGATGTACTCGCCAGCGATCTGCTCGGCGCTCTTGTGGGTGGTGTCGAAAGGGAAGCGGTAGGCGTAAGGGTAGGGCGCGTGAATCACGCCACCCATCTGGGCACCAAAGCCCTTGCGGTAGGCCGTGCCGGTGGTCAGCGAACCGGAAGCGTGCCACACGCCGTGGTAGCCGCCGTGGAAGGCGATGATCTGGTGCCGCCCGGTGACGCGCTTGGCGAACTTGATCGCCGCCTCCAACGCATCACTGCCGCTTTGCGTGAAGAAGGTAACGCAGTCGCCACGCAAACCCTCGGGCGCGATTTCGGAAAGCTTGGCAGCCAACTCGGTACGCCGGGTGCTGTTGATTTCCAGGGCATGCATCAGCACTTCGGACTGTTCGCGAATCGCTTGCACCACTTTGGGGTGGCAGCGGCCCACGCTGCTGACACCGACGCCTGCGGACAGGTCGATGTAGGTGTTGCCGTCGGGGTCTTTGAAGGTCGCACCGAAGGCACGGTCCATGGCCACCGGCATACGTCCGCCGCCGCGCGCCATCGACTCGGTGCGCGCCGACAGCGCCAGGGCTTCGCGGGTCTTGGGGCCGGGCAGTTCGCCGGAAATAATCTGCGGGGCATCTGCAAAGTGCAGGGATTGAAATTTGGCTTCACTCATGACGGTCTCTCTGGAATGTCTATTTAAGTGTGCCGATCATCTCCGGCGCGCGTTCCAGGCCGGTATCCCGAATCGGCACATGGTTTGCTTGCATTCCAGCACATAAACAATTTGCAGGACTTTTGCGATGTGCGACTATCAATTGGATCGCCGATCTAAAAAAAACAAAAATATTGGTAGAGGCATGCCCCAATGAAAAACCAAACGATCAGCCATTTTCGCGATATCCATGTCCATGCAGCCACCATCCAGCAGTGGAACCAGGACTACAGCCAGTTAACCTCGGGCTGCGCCGAGAGCACGCTCATGCAACTGACCACCTCGGGTTGCCACCTGTTTCTCGAACAGATCAACCAGCGCGTGGTACAGAACGGCGTGGCGCCTAAAGGCAAGATGTGCTTTGCCGTGCCGATCAACGTCCCAGGATCGATTCGCATGCAGGGGCGCGAGGTAGATGACAGCAGCCTGTTCTTTCTCCATGGCGGCGAGGAATTCATGTTCCATATGCCGATGGGCATGGAGCTGCTTTCTATCACCTTCGAGCGTGAATTATTCGATGAGGCGTTGGAGCAGACCGCTTCGGCGAAGGAACTCAACCGGTTGCTGCGCCAGCCGGTGATCAGGGTTTCCCCCCAGCGATTTGCACAGGCCCGGCGCCGATTGCTGGCGCTTTTCTCCCAGGCACTGGTGTACGAAGATCTCGATAGCACGCTGGATCAAGAGCGCGAGGCGGCGTTGGAGCAGGCGATGCTCAGCGAGTTGTTGCAACTGATGATCGACCCAGCCTGCGACAAGCAACAGCGCAGTCCCAGCTCCACGCGCAGTTTTATCGTAGAGAAATGCCACCGCCTGGCGACCGGCGAAATGATCAATGTGCCCAGCGTGATCGATTTATGCCAACGCCTTCAGGTGAGCCGACGCACGGTGCAGAACAGCTTCCGCTCGGTCGCCGAGACCACTCCACTGAATTACTTGCGCTCCGTGAGGCTTAACGGTGTCCGTCGAGCCTTGATGTCTACCCGCGCCTGCGAGCTGTCGATTGGCGATGCCGCGGCCCAGTGGGGCTTTTATCACCTGAGCCATTTTGCCGCGGAATACCAAGAGCTGTTCGCGGAATTGCCATCCCAGACTGCCCGCGCCGCCATCACGAGTTGTGTGCGGGCCTGACAAACAACGCTAGAAAGACCTGAAATAGCCTGCGTCATCAGCTCTGAATGCGCAGGAGCTTCGCTGTGGGTGCTTGAGTTACCGATTTGGGATATCGGGGCGTTGCAGCGCAGGCATAGGATCAGTGCCAGCGTGCAATAAGAACGACAAGCTGTTTGGTGACGCTGCGTAGCCGGCTGCACCGATCCTAAAGCGACTGCCTCATACAATAAGGTCAACAACATGAGTGTATTTAACCCGGTCAACAGCTCCACGGAGCTCAAGCGTGGTGCCCTGGGTGTGGGCTTCATTATCTTCTTCGTGGTGTCGGCGGCAAGCCCGCTGAGCGTGATCGCCGGCGGCTTCCCCATTGGCATCATGCTGGGCAATGGCGCCGGTACCCCGGCCTTGCTGATCCTCGCCTTGCTGGTGCTGCTGGCGTTCTCGGTGGGTTACACCACCATGTCGCGCCACGTGACCAATGCCGGTGGTTTTTACGCGTTCACGTCCCGAGGCCTGGGTGGCCTGGCGGGCGGTGCCGCCGGGGTGCTGGCGATGTTTGCCTACAACATCCTGCAGGTCGGGTTGTACGGGATGTTCGGCGGGGTGGTCAGCGGCACCATGGAGGCTGCCTTCGGCCTGGCGTTGCCCTGGTGGGCTTACTCGCTGATGGCGATGGCGAGCATCGCGATCCTGGGCTATCGCAAGATTGACCTGTCAGCACGGGTGCTGTCGGTGATGGTGATCGCCGAATACCTGGCGATCCTGGTCCTGGACTTCGCCATCCTCAAGTCCGGCGGCGACAGCGGCATCAACCTTGATTCGTTCAGCAGTAGCCATGTGTTCAGTGGCACGCCGTCAATCGGCCTGCTGTTCTGTTTCGCCGCCTTTATCGGCTTCGAGGCCACGACCATCTACGGCGAAGAGGCCAAGGACCCCAAGCGCACCATTCCGATTGCGACTTACTGCTCGGTGTTGCTGATTGGGGCGTTCTACGCATTGTCGGTGTGGTCGATGGTGGTGGGCGTGGGCGCGGATAAAATCGTGCCGATGCTGCAGGCCTTGCAGGACCCGACCACCTTTATCTATGGCATGTCCGACCACTTTGTCGGCCCGCACCTGACAAAGATTATCCGCGTCCTGTTCATGGTCAGTATCTACGCCGGGCTGTTGGCCTTTCATAACGCCGCCGCGCGCTACTTCTATGCGATTGGCCGTGACGGTTTGCTGCACAGCCAGTTAGGCACGACCCACCGCGTGCACCAGAGCCCGCATATGGGCTCGGCGTTGCAGAGCCTGATCTCGGCCGTGGTGGTGCTGATTTTCGCTGCGCTGGATGCCGATCCGATCCTGCAACTGTTTGCCTGGCTGTCCAACCTGGCCACGCTCTGCGTGATTTTGCTGATGGCGCTCACTTCGGCAGCGGTGCTGATGTACTTCCGAGGTCAACCGCAGCTCAAGGTCGGGGTTTGGCGTGGGCAGATTTTCCCCGGTTTCTCTTGCTTGGCCCTGTTGGCAGTGCTGATCCTTGCCGTGGTGCATTTCGACGTGCTCACCGGCGCCAGCCGATTGCTGTCCTACAGTCTCTGCGCGATTATTCCATTGGCCTTGCTGGGCGGCGTATTCCTCGCGGCGCGGCTGCGCAAGGCATCGCCAGAGCGGTTCCTGGCCTTGGGCAGCCACAAGCTCTAAGGCGCGGCCCGCGGTGGTTGATGGCCCAGCTTGACCAGCAGCGCTGCGATCAAAAGCAGCGCTGCCGACGCCACCAGCACCGCAACAAAGCCCGCATCGAATGCCGAGCGGGCGAATGCGCGCAGCATCGCGGCGCCTTCGGGCGACAAGGTTTCGGCGACCACCAGCGCATCGTCCAGACTGTCGAATGTCGCGGGATTGCGGCTCAGCCACGCTGGAATCGCCAGGCCCGCCGAGTACGCATAAATCGCCGACAACAGGCTGCCCGACAGCGTCACACCGACGGCACCGCCCAATTCAAACGACACCTCCTCGACGGAGGCGGCCATGCCGGCCTGATCGGCCGGTACGCTGAGCATGATGGTGCTGGACGACGCCGTCAGTGCTGCGCCAATGGTAAGCCCCAGCAGCCCAAGAACGATCAGTTGCAGGTACACCGCCGCCTCATACAACAGCAGGTAAGCCAGCATCGACGCCGCGGATAGCAGCAGCGTCCAGAACAGCATCCGCTGGTTCCCCAGGCGAGGCAGGTAGTAACCGGCAAGCGGCCCGGAGATAAACGAGCCCAGCGGTAGCGGGAGGATGAACAATGCCGCTTCCAGTGGCGACAGGCCCAGCACCAGTTGCAGGCGTTGGCTGAACACCAGCTCCATGCCGATCAACGCAGCAGCCGACACAACCGCCGCAATCACCGCGTTCCTGAAACCGGCGGAACTGAACAGCGCCAGGTCGAGCATCGGTTGGGTCGCGCGGCGCTGGCGCCGAATGAATAGCGTCAGAAACAGCGCGCCCAGCACCAGTGCAATCAGCATGCCTTCGAAAGAGGGCGTGCGCTTGCCGAGTTCCTTCACCGCATACGCTACGCTGATCAAGCCGATCATCACCTGCAGCGATCCCAGCCAGTCCCAGCGTTTGCTCGCATCCCCGGGGTTATTCGGGATCAATAGCGCGCCGACGACCAACGCGACCAGCACAATCGGCACGTTGATCAGGAACACCGAGCCCCACCAGAAATGCTCCAGCAGCAGGCCGCCGATCACCGGGCCGAACGCCGCGCCGCCTGACGCCACCGAGGCCCAGATGCCGAACGCCATGGCCTGTTCACGCGGGTCGGTGAACGTCACCCGCACGATCGCCAGCGTGGCGGGCATCATCATCGACGCGCCGACTGCGAGGAAACCACGTGCACCGATCAATACAGCGGCGGAGGTTGAAAACGCCGCAATCAGCGAGAACAGGCCGAACACACCGAGCCCGCCGATGAACAGGCGTTTGTGCCCGAGACGGTCACCGAGTGTCCCCATGCCCAGCAGCAGGCCAGCGGCGATCAGCGCATAGATGTTGACGATCCAGAGCTTTTCCGAGGCTGAAGCATTCAGCTCTCGGGTCAGCGTGGGCAGGGCGGTGTAGAGCACCGTCATGTCGATGACGATAAGCAGCAATGCGCTGGAAATAATCGCGAGGATCAGCCAGCGGCGTGAAAAAGTCATGGGTGGTGCTCATTGAAGGCGAATGGGAGGGCGGCCACTGTAGCTCAGTCAGGCGGCAGACCCTTTACACGCGGAAGTGCCTGACCAGTTGCTGCTGGTGATTGGCCATTTGATGCAGTAAATCACTGGCCTCCGACGCCTCGTTCATCCGGCCGGCGAGTGTTTCGCTGATGCCACGAATGTCGCTGACCCGATGGCTGATATCGTCTATCACGCCACTTTGCTCCAGTGCCGCGCTGGCGATCTGCTGATTCATCTGTTCGATCACATCCACGGCCTTCGAAATGCTCTCCAGCGCCACCCGGGTTTGTTGTACCTGAATCACGCTGCCGCCGGCTTGTTCGCGGCTTAGTTGGGTGCTGTGCACCACAGCCTGGCTCAGCTGTTGCAAGGTTTCGATCACCGTGCGTACCTGTTCGACCGAGCTCTGGGTGTTACTCGCCAGGTGCCTGACTTCGTCGGCCACCACCGCGAAACCACGGCCCTGTTCGCCGGCCCTGGCCGCTTCGATGGCTGCATTCAACGCCAGCAGATTGGTCTGCTGCGCGATGGCGCTGATGAGGGGTCATGCCGAGATAAGGCAAAAATTAGGACATTCGTTCTGTAACTTGCTGTA